>JBBJNV010000006.1 GCA_037721215.1 Gemmatimonadaceae bacterium | reverse complement strand
GCACAAAACCAGCCGACGGCTGTAGTGCCCGCGGCGGTTTTTCCGGCCCGGCCGGACGCCGATGGCCAAACGGCCCGCAGCCGGAAGGATTAGTTATGCCCCACCGATCCGCCACTCTGTCGAGGCAGGCACTCTGGTAGGGATTAGTAGAGGAACAAATCCTTCCGGCTCACGGCCGTTTAGCTGTCGGCACCCGGCTAAGGCGGAACCAAGTGCTTCGGGCCTGCTGGCTCCGAGGCTGTTACCGCCGCATGCCTTCGGATCTTCGCGATCTCCTTCGCTTTCGCAGAGTGAGCTGCGTGATATAGATCCCACCGGAGCTGCAGATTCATCCAGAACTGTGCTTCCATTCCGAGGAAACGCTCGAGACGAAGTGCAGTTTCAGGGGTGATGCCGCGCTTCCCGTTCACGAGTTCATTTACCCGTGCGAAGGTGACGCCGATTCCCTCCGCCAAAGCGCTCTGTGAAATCTTCATGGGCTCGAGGAATTCCTTGAGCAGCATCTCCCCCGGGTGCGTGGGCGCCCTGTGTGTTGGAATGCGAACCATTTTTGTAACTCTCCACTATGTTGAAGCCCGAAAAACCACTGTAAAACCCGATCCTGCTATCTGCCGCAGCGGATTACGACCGCTTAGTGGTAGTCCACAATTTCTACATCTTCCGCATCGGCACCCGTCCAGCGAAAGCAGACCCTGTACTGCTTGTTGATGCGGATGCTGTACTGCCGCTTCCTATCCCCCTTCAGCGCTTCAAGTTGGTTGGACGGCGGGATTCTGAGCGCTTCGAGTACCGATTTCTTCCGGTTTGATGTCTTGATCCTCAATCGTGTCATGGAGAAGCGCGGCGGCGAGAATTCACCGTCTCGCCGCGCAGCAATGCTCGCGATTCCTGAAGGGTTTCCGTGAATGGCCGCGGCGAATTCAGCGCAGTGGCTAGAGGCTTTATGCCGATTAATGCGTGCCGACGAGAGCCCGCTGTTGCTTGCGCGCCTTGGCGGGTTGCGAGATCAGTAGATCAGCGGGAATGCCGAGCTTCTCGCGCAGGTTGACGATCTGCCCCATCGAGAGAGGACGTCGGTGATTGTAGAAATCGGACAGCCGACTACGTCCTCCCATCAGGGTTGCGAGTTCTCCAGGCGAAACATTCTTCTGTTCAGCCATGAACCTGACGACCTCCTGTGGAGTGACGTCGGCGAGCGGGGGGAGATGCTCGGCTTCGTAAGCTGCGATGAGAATGGAGAGGAGCTCCATGCGATCGTACGCCGCAGTTCCGTCCTCAGGATCCTGATCGATGAGCATATCCAGCTCTGCGATTGCCTGACGAAGCGCAGCGCTCGAGCGAATCGGCTTGTCGATGGGGCGCGCTGCCACCTTCCGAGTGGATCGCACAGTTGTTGTCATTGTCATTGTCGGTAATTCCAGTCGTTGAGTTACAGCCCGAAGTCGCTACACCAGCCCAATACTCCTACAGCGTTCCATTCTTCGTTTTCTTGTCGTAGTCCTTGTGCGTGAGAACGTGACGAACGAGCACCCAACCGCGCTTGTATAGAATCTTCGCGACGAGGCGAAACTTGTTGCCCCCAATGTCGAAGACGACTCTCCCGTCTCCAAGGAAATCGATCGACGGGAAATCCGCTTTGAGCTCATGAGGGTTCTTGTACTTTCTTGCCCGCATCATACGTTCCCAAACACGGAGAGGCAAATCAGCAGCGGGGTGACGCCTGGCGAATTCGCGGAGCCGTGTCTGAGTGATTACGTTCATTCTAGGATGTTACCAAAATGGTAACATAATTGACGCAGGTCAAGGGCTGGGAAAAGAAACCACCGATAGCCGCTGACCACTCGCTACGATGTTCAGTTTGCCGCTTCTGTCGTCGCGGTCCCGGGAACCAATGCTGGTTGTAGGTCGTTGAGGCCCGCCCAAAACTCATGCTGGCGAGCACGATTGTCAGACCTCCTTCTTACAATACGGTTGCGAAGCACGCGGGCACCATTCAGCCCATCCCGACCATGACTCAACACCAGCGTATCCTGAACGATCTCGAAATCGAGAACGCCCGCGTCGCGGACCTCCTGTACGACGACTTCAACGCTTACCAGGAGAACTTCGACGCTGCCGGAGAGGACAGCGCGCACGACGACCTGCGCACATCCTTTCTCGGGTGGACAATGACGTTCGCACCGGAGGTGTTTCCACAGGATCTCGCGGTCGAGATTGCACGCTTCGTCAAAAGCGCCGAGGGACGGGGAGACTATCTCCACTATGGCTGGCACAACACGCTGCATCTCCGCGCCGGCCTGTTTGCCCTCACCCGGGACAAGGAGTGGCTGGAGCACGGCCTTGGCAATTCCTCACATCACAACTCATCGCTTCGCAGATACGTCGCGCGAACGCTGGCTCCGGTAATCCATCTCGTGAACTGCCGGGATCTCGAGCCTTTCATGGATGTGAACCTGGAGAAATGGCACTTCTTCAACGTTTATCTGCTGACACTCTACATTGCGGCGATCGGTGACGCAGCCTATAAACGGAAGCGCATCACGTCATGGGCGGAACAGTATCCTGACGGAAATGACTCGAAATTGTTCGCATCCATTCTTTCGGGCGAGCCAATGGAAAACGTGTTCCTTCCACAACTAAGACGCGTAGAGCGATATGTCCTGTTGCGCCTTTGCTCGCGCCCGCACGAAGTTCCGATCCAGAGGGTTGCCGCCTGGGGTGAGCCCGCGTCCGGTTCAGGACTGCGACGGGATCCTGATACACGGATCGATGCCGACGTTATTCTCGACAGAATCGAAACGCATCCTCTCATGGATGGTTTCGTGAACACGCTTCCGACAGGAATATCATGACTCGCCGAACGAAGCTTCCGATCATGATCCTGGAACATCAGGACCCATTCACCAGCGAGTGGATCGAGCAGCAGGCGAAAGGCGCCGAGCGGGTGCTTGCCTGTGATTTCTACATCTCGGGCGCTGAACATGCCGAACCGGTTACGGGTGGATACAGCTTCGGTCGCGTCGTGAATATCGACCACCACGCCCCGACCTCTGCGATGAGACGCAGGATCTCGAGCACCAATCTCGCTCTCGAACGTCTGTCGAAATGTGGCGAAGAGCCAGATGATTCTGTCGTCATCGTCAGCCATACCGATTGCGACAGCGTGCTGAGCAGCGGAATTGTCTCCCGAGAGTTACCGCCCGACCCTCGGCTTGGCGTGGCCGCCATCGCTGCCGACCATACCGGCGAGGCGAATGTCATTGCCGATATGCTTCAGGAGCTCGACAATATACGAAGCGAAAACCTGCGAGTTGATCCGCAGTTCGCGCTTGAAGAAAGGGGCTCCAGCTATCTCCGCTACTCTCATGATCTCGTGCGGCGATACCTCGAACGCGGCGAAGATGCCCTCGACGAAAGGGCACAGAATGCAATCGCACAGCGACAACGGAAGCGGAGTGCTGCGCAGGAAGCAGTTGCACGCGGCGACTTCACCATGTTGAGTGGTATCGCATTCGCGACCCTCACGGAGAAGCTCGACGGTGAGCTCTTCCCCGCGCTTCTCCCGGATGCTCAGGTCATTCTGATGAATACCAGGCGCGACGGTCTCTCGATATGGGATTCCAAAATCTGGCTGGGTCTGGCGGCACCCGAAGGATCGAGCCTGCACGATCTCGACATTCGAAAGTTTGATTCGGCCTTCGGCGGAAGATGGAACGCAGGTTCGAACCGGCGGAACGGAGGTACTTCGCTCGCACCGAAAGACTACGCAGAACTCCTGAGGCTGCGATTGGGCTCTTTCGATGTAAAACCGGCGAGACCTGACCACGTGCCGCTTGATTGCATCTGACAAAGCAGGGGCGGCCGCGTCAACCTGATGGCTGATCCGCCTGGCCTTTTGCAAGAGATTTAGTTCGCGAAAGCTTCCGGAGACACTGCGACACTCGCGAATGCTTTCAGCACCGCTTTGTCAGAAGTCACCAGCCTCACACCCAAAGCATTGGCGAGCGCCACATACTCGCAGTCATAGGTTGAACACCCCGACCGCTGGGCAAGCTCGAGAACCTCGCGCGAATCCACCGGCGCTTCCCGTCCGCCGATGAGCCCGGCCGCCCGCTCCATCGCCGCAGCCGCCTGCTTCAGCGTCAGATCTCCACTCCGAATGTACCGGTTCAGCACGCTCCGGAGCTCGCTCACACACAGCAACGGAACCACCCAAACCGCATCCTCGAGCAGAATCGCTTCCGCCTGTTCAGTCCGTTCGCCCGGAAGAATCAGGTAGGCAATGAGATTTGCATCGGCGACGATCACGCGCGTCCGGAATTCCGTCCTGCTGTCAGAGCCTCATCCCTCAGAAAGACTCGATCGAGACGCAGGCGCGCGCGCCGCAAGGCGGCCACAACCTCTTCCGGCTCCGGCGCGCCGAAGCCGGCCACCGCCCGCTCTACCGCCAGGATCGCTTCGCTGTTAATGCTCCGCCGATTCTCAGCAGCGCGAGCCTTCAGCCGCTCGTAGAGCGGAGCCGGAAGATTCTTGATGGTCAGCGTTGCCATGACTGTTCTCCAGTGGATGCGTAATGGATGCAATATGGATGTTTGGTGCTTGAAAGGTCAAGCGCTGTCAGCGGCATCGGGGAATTCGAATCCTTTTACAGGCTCTTGGTTGCTGCTGGATTGCTTACATGTATTGCGTAGACCGTACACGCTATAACGTCATAACGTTAAATTTCTAAGCATGCCCCTAACAAAACGGTCGACGATCTATCTGGAGGAACCGCTTCACAAGGCCCTTCGGGTGAAAGCTGCGGAAACCGACACGAGCATATCTGATCTGGTCAACACTGCGGTACGCCATTCATTAGCTGAAGACGCAGAAGACCTGAAGAGCTTTCGCGACCGTGCCAAAGAGCCACGAATGTCGTTCGAGGACCTGGTCCGCGACATGAAGCGGCGTGGCACTCTATAACGTCCTCATCACAAAGAGCGCAGCGAAAGAGCTCGCGGCGATTCCCGAAAAAGATCGTCGTCGCATCATCGAGCGCATCCGCGGACTCTCCGGTGAGCCGCGCCCATTCGGAGTCGAGAAGCTGAGCGGCGACGACAAGTATCGCATTCGGCAAGGACACTTTCGGATCCTTTACGAAATTCTTGACCGCGATCTGGTAGTCACAGTTATTCGAATAGGAGATCGGCGTGACGTCTACCGGCGTTGAGGGCCACAGTGTCTGACGATCGATGCTCCTACGACCGAGGCGTGCAATGAGACCATCAGCCGCGACAATGATGCAACGCGTCGACGCGCCGAGCGCTGCTATAGAAAAAGCTGTTGCGAGGGTGCGGCCGAACATGCGTCCGTTCGTTTCGATCCCATCAGGAGTGAGGTGACCGGATTCTACGAACATCCCTGATCGAACAGCTACGCCGGCGCCGCATAGAGATCGGTGCTCATGTATCGGAGTCCTGAATCGATCATGACCGTGACCACCGTCGCATCCGGACCGAGCCGCTTCGCAACCTGAAGCGCCGCAACAACGTTTGCGCCAGACGACGTTCCGGCAAACAGTCCCTCCTCCCGAGCCAGTCGCCGCGTCATTTCCTTCGCGTCGCTCGTCGTGACGGGAATGATCTCGTCGACTTCATCGGGTTTCCATAGCGGGGGAATGAAACCGATGCCGATTCCCTCTATCTTGTGCGCGCCGCTGGGGCCGCCCGACAGCACCGCCGATTCCGCGGGCTCGACCGCCGTCACATGCAGATCTGACCTATGTTGCCGCAATGCTTCCGCGGTACCATGGATGGAGTGCGCCGTGCTCACCGCCTGGACGAATGCGTCCACCCGTCCGTCAGTCTGCGTCCATATCTCTTCACCAAGGGAGTGATATGCAGCCAACGCATCATGATTGTTGAGCTGGTCCGACCACCAGTGACCCGGCCGCTCGCTGATCACGCGTGATGTCTCGATCATTTCCTTGATCAGGCTCTCGGTGATACGAAGGTTATCGCTCTGAACTTCAGTTACGGTTGCGCCCAGGGCGCGCATCATTCTTCGCTTTTCCTCGCTGAAGGCGTCGGATGTCACTATCTCCAGCCTGTAGCGGAGCGCGGCGCATACGAGCGCCAGCGAGATGCCCGTCGTACCGGCAGTGTATTCGACCACGGTTCCATCCGGAGCCAGTCGTCCGCCGGCAGCGGCGGCTTCGATTATCGAAAGTGCCATCCGGTCTTTCATGCTGCCGGTGGGATTCAACCATTCGATCTTCGCAAGAATTCTCGCAGACCCCGGAGGAACCACACGTGACAGCTCCACAATCGGAGTGTTGCCGATGGCGTCGAGTATGGAGCGCGCCGTTGAGGCTCTCATCATGATACGGGCGGCAAAAAGTGGTTATTAGCGGTGATATAATTTGGTCTTAAAACGCAGTGGCTGTCATTCCCCGAGGATGAGAATGACGGGAGCTCCGACTCTCCACCGACGCAAGCCACGCACGCGCGCTGTCTGATTGAGGCCGCAATGCTTCATCAGCGCCCTCCCGCAGAACCAGAAAATGACGAAGCGCACGCGTTGCTCCTCCGCGATCGCCCAGTTTGGCAGCGAGCCTGCCCTCTTCGCGCAGGTAAGTCGTCAACAATGGGTCGGCATCGGACCAGCTGTACCTGCGGCGCCGGAGAACATCTAGAGCTTTTGCGGCATCGCCTCGCTGCTCGTACAGGCGCGCAAGCTCGAGGTGCAGAGGATCCCAGAAGAAATCATTGGGCCCCGCCAGCGAAAGCTGCTTTAGCCTGTCGATTACAGCCGGTGCGCTCGATGGACTGGAATTCATTACGAGAAGGCCCTGGATGAATTCGAGACAAAGCGATTGCTTGCCGATCAACTGGAGCTTCTGCGCGCGAGCGTATATGCGGAACCGAGTGTGGCCTGGAGGCGGTCGCGGAAGTCGGGTGTGTTCACGTTTGATGGAAATCCGACTCTAATGTAGCGCGTATCGGAAGAATCAGAGCCTGCACGTGCTCATGCAGTGGCTATGGGGTTCAGGCAATTACCCAAAGGCTGATTCAGTCCTAACTTGGAACCGTGACGAACCCCCTCCGGGACCAGCTCCAGGCCGCCCTCGCAACAACCTATGAAATCGAGCGCGAGCTCGGTGGGGGCGGAATGTCTCGAGTTTTCGCTGCCACCGAATCGGCGTTCGGCCGGAAGGTGGTCATCAAGGTCCTCCCGCCCGAGATGACGGAAGGGCTGAGCGTTGAGCGCTTCAAGCGTGAGATCGGCCTCGCTGCGCGACTGCAGCACCCGCATATCGTTCCCGTGCATGCGGCCGGCGAGATCAATGGGATCCCATACTTCACGATGCCGTTCGTGGACGGTCACTCCCTGCGCGAGCGCCTCATCAAGGGCAGGCCGCTCCCAATTACGGACACGATCGGAATCATGCGCGACGTCGCGAAGGCGCTCGCCTACGCGCACGACAAGGGAGTAGTTCACCGCGACATCAAGCCCGACAACGTCCTCCTCAGCGGCGGGTCTGCGGTCGTCACTGACTTTGGTGTCGCCAAGGCATTGTCCGCTTCCAAGATTCAAGGCCCCGGCGGTACCCTGACCCAGGTCGGCACATCACTCGGCACACCTGCGTACATGGCGCCCGAGCAGGCCGCAGCCGATCCGGACACGGATCATCGCGCAGACATCTACGCGTTCGGGGTGATGTCATACGAAATGCTCACGGGACGTGCGCCATTTCACGGGCGCACTCCGCAGAAGCTCCTCGCCGCGCACATGGGTGAGCGCCCCGAGCCCATCGAGTCGATTCGAGCCGACGTGCCTCCGCTGCTGGCGGATCTGGTGATGCGCAGCCTCGAGAAAGATCCGGAGCTACGGCCTCAGACGGCCATCGAGCTCGTGAGGGTGCTTGAGACCGTTACCAGCGGCGGCGGGCATCCCGCAATGCCGGCGATTCTCATCGGCGGCCAGCGCCGGATCGCGACTGTTCTCGCGACTTATGCGGCAGCGGTCATCGGAGTTGCTATCGTCACGCGCGCAGCAATCATCTCGCTCGGGCTACCCGACTGGGTATTCCCCGGAGCCCTTGTCGTGATGGCGCTGGGCCTGCCGGTAATATTGTTCACCGCGTTCGTGCATCGCGGCACCCATCGCGCGCTCACCGAGGCAACGGTCACACCACGCGGCTCACCCACGCGGCAGTCGACGATGACACGCATCGCCGTCAAGGCGAGCCCCTGGGTCAGCTGGCGCCGCACCTTCACCGGCGGCGCGTTTGCCCTCGCCGCGTTCGCCGTCCTCGTCACAGTGTTCATGACGATGCGCGCGATGGGCATCGGGCCGGTTGGTTCGCTCCTCGCATCGGGCAGGCTCGCGGAACGCGATCGGCTTCTCGTCACCGATTTCCGCGCAGCCGGCGCGGATTCATCGCTAAGCGCGGTCGTCACCGAAGCCATTCGTGCCGATCTCGGGCAATCTTCGGTCGTTACCGTCGTACCTCCCAGCGCCGTTGCCGACGCGCTCACGCGAATGCAGCGCAACCGGAACTCGCTCGTCGATCTCGCAGTCGCACGTGAGATCGCGGAGCGTGAAGGCATCAAGGGTATCGTGGATGGAAGCGTGACACCGCTCGCCGGAGGATACGTCGTGGCGGTGAGGCTGGTTGATGCCAGAACCGGCGACGCCCTGGCGTCATTCCGCGAGACCATCGACGGCCCAAGCGAGCTGCTCCCAACTCTCGACAAGCTGTCAGGTGACCTGCGCGGGAAGATCGGTGAATCTCTCAAGAAAGTCCGGGCCAATCCTCCGCTCGAGCAGGTGACGACGCCATCCCTCGAAGCGCTGCGCAAGTACGCCGAGGGGATGCGCGCCTTCGACATCGAGGGCGACATGCCGAAGGCCATCGCGGCATTCCGCGAGGCCGTCGCCATCGACACCGCATTCGGAATGGCGTACCGGAAACTCGGCGTCGCTCTCGGAAACTCCGGCATATCGCCAGCGAGCCGTGAGTCGGCCCTCGAGGCTGCTTACAGGCACCGGTCCCGGATGACCGATGTCGAGAGATACCTGACTACTGGCAGCTATTTTTTCTCCGGCCCAGGTGCTGACCGGAAGCGGAGCGTCGAGGCATACGAAGCACTGCTCGAGATCGACTCGATGAACGTTGCCGCGACCAACAACCTCGCGATTCACCTTATCGAGCGGCGCGAATTCGCCCGGGCCGAAGCGCTGCTCCGGAGGCCGCTGACGAGCGGAACCGCCCGAGCGAGCTTGTTCGTCAACATGTTCGACGCCCAGGTAAGACAGCGGAAATTTGCCGCCGCGGATTCAACGGCCGCGATGGCCAGACGTCACTTTCCGGAAAATGCGGGCATTCGCGGGCTGGAAATCATGGGGCTGGTCGCGCGCCGCCAGTTCGATTCGCTGGAACGCCGCGCGCAATGGCTCAGGACCAACGATTCCGATGCCGGGAATCGTGCCATCGCCATCTACATCCTGCGCGACATCGCCTACATTCGCGGCCGCGTGAGCGACGGTTTCCGCTTCAACGAGGAGGGGTTGATGATGGACGAAGCTCGTGGCGATCCGCGGAAGCCTTTCACCTGGCCGCTCGACAGCGCGTCGGTAGCCGTTCGTCACCGCGACCGCCATGCCCATGCGGCGCAGATGCTGGATGCGGCCCTCGCAAGAACCAGCTTCCGGTCTGTCCCGCTCAGGGATCGTCGCTATCTCGATTTCGCGACGGTCTACGCGATGGCGCGTCGTCCCGATCGTGCCCGGGCCGTTCTGGCTGAGTTCAATTCGCCGGCTACCGATACCGCCTATCGCAGGAGGAACGAGCCGATGCATCACGCCGCTCTCGCTGAGATCGCGCTTGCAGAGGGGCGGCCCAGGGATGCGATCACAGAATTCCGGATCGGAGACCGCCGACCTGACGGTCCGCGTGACGCCTGTGTTGGCTGCTCCCGCGAGGCGTTTGCCCGGGCGTTCGATGCGGCGGGCATGCCCGATTCCGCCATCGCCTATTACGAGGGCTACCTTGCTTCGCCGAGTCCGTTCTCCTTTCAGGACGAGTTTTCCATTGCTCACGTCTATCGGCGCCTGGGCGAGCTGTACGATGCCAAAGGCGACGCGAGCAGGGCAACACTCTACTACTCGGCATTCGCTGATCTCTGGAAAAACGCTGATCCGGAGCTCCAGCCAAAAGTCGCGAAGGTGCGGGAGCGGCTCGCGATTTTGCGGCGAGCCGGAGGCTGATCTGCTCGAAGTCTCCGCCGTCTTTTTCGGGATAATCTCAGTATACCTCAGTACCCGCGAGAACATCTGGAGCTGGCCGACGGCAATCGTGAACGTCACGCTTTACTCGCTCGTGTTTTACGGGGCGAAGCTTTATGCAGACATGGGACTTCAGGGCGTGTATCTCGTGCTTTCCTTGTACGGATGGTATGAGTGGAAACACGGAGGAAAGAACCGGACTGAGCTCCATGTGAGCCGCGCCCCGGCGAAGTTTCTGGCTCTGGCTGCCCTCGCCGCGGTCGTGTTCGCCGTCGTCCTCGGGATAATTCTCTCCCGCTTTACAGACGCCGCGCTTCCCTGGCTAGACTCCGCCACGACGGCAACGAGTCTCGTCGCACAATTCATGATGACGCGCAAGATTCTCGAGAACTGGGCGATATGGGCGGCAGTGGATGTCGTTTACGTCGGCATGTTCATCTACAAGGAGCTTTATCTCACCGCGGGGCTTTATGCTGTCTTCTTCGTGCTTGCCATCACGGGATACCGGCGGTGGAAATCCACTCTGCTTACGCGAGTGAGTGACCGGGAAGTCGTCCCGGCGGCGTGATAAAGACCGGGCGCGTTCCCCGCATAGTCGTAACTGGATCCGAGAGCACCGGCAAAACGACGCTCGCCGGAGAAATTGCCAGCCTGTTGAGGACAGTGTGGGTTCCCGAATACTCGCGCATCTATGCCGAGACGAGCGGTAACCTGTTGAGCGTCGCGACAATCGAGACAATTGCACGCGGGCAGATCATGGCCGAAGATGCCGCTGAACAACAGGCCCATGGCGTACTGGTGCTCGATACCGATCTGGTGAGCACCACTGTGTACGCGGAGCATTACTATGGCGCCTGTCCGCGGTGGATAATGGTCGCGGCGCGCGAGCGCATGGGAGATTTATACCTCCTCGCGGACGTCGATCTCCCCTGGGAGGCGGACGGAATTCGCGATCAGCCTGCGGCGCGCGCCCTGGTTCAGCGACGCTTCGTCGATCGGCTGGAAGAAATGGGCGCCCGGGTGGCGTGCGTATCCGGGATCCGAGGCGAACGGCTGGCGAGTGCGGCCGAGGCCATCGCGCTGGCAACAGACCGTATTTACCGCAGACCAACGAGGTGCTAAGTGCATGAACGACCGATCTGGCAGTTTGTAATCGGAATCTTTCTTATTAGTGGCCTTGTTTCGGGGCTGGTGTCGGGCGCATTGGCCTCGGGGATCGACGGCTCCGTCTGGCTCACCGCAATCACAGCGGGTCTGAGCTCTGGCGTGACGATGGCCGTGGCACTGGGCGGCGCTCTCTACGTGTGGGCACGCGCGGCAGGATTCAGGAAAATACCGGCACCCCGGCAATCGGCGGAAATCACCTACGAAGGAGATGTCTCGTCGGCGCGCGATGCCGCCGTGAGAGCGTTGAGTGTGTTGCAGGCGCGATCTATCGTGATTGCCGGCACCGAGCAGATCCGAATTGCAGCATCAACGCGAATGACGTGGAAGTCTTTTGGTGAGAGAATCGAGATCATCGTCGCACGCATTGATGACAGGCGATCTTCTGTGCGTGTCGCGACGCGGCCAGTCCGGTCGCTCACGGTCATCGACTATGGAAAGGGACTCGAAAATGTCCGAAAATTCTCCGAGGCCCTGCTGGGCGGGGCTAATCCTAGAATTTGAAGATCTTACCGAACACTTTCCCGAGCTTTTTCCCGAGATCCTCCGCTTCCTTCTCGAATTCCTTGTCTCTCCGGCCCGGCCAGGAAGTGGAATCCTCCCAGCCCGGCTCATAGGATGGTTCCGGGGAACCATGCTCCATGCATTCCGTGCGGGGACCAGTGCCGCGCTTGAAGTACTCCACCTTCCGGGCCGGGCAGAACTCATTCGCGACCCAGCCGGTCGTCGGATCGATCGTGATGGCCTCACTCAATCCGGAGGGCGGCGACCACGAGCCCGAAGCAACGGGCTCTTTCCATCCCTGCACGTAGAACTCTGCCCACGCCGGAGACGCCAACCGTCCACCGGATGCATCCCGGCTGATCGAATGCGGATCGTCATACCCGAACCAGAACGCGGCGACGAGGTTGGGGGTGTAACCAACGAACCAGACGTCGGTGCCATTGTTGGTGGTGCCGGTTTTCCCGGCAATCATCCCCTTTGCGCCTTTGTCGCGAACCGGACGACCGGTGCCGTTGTCGACAACGGCGCGCAGCATCGACGTGAGCTGGTATGCGTCCTCGGGATCCATGACCCGCTGGGGTTCAACGGTCTCATTGCTCCATAACACGGTTCCGTCACGAGTCTCGATGCGCTTGATGAGCCGCGGGGTAACCTTGTAACCGCCGTTGGCAAATGGTGCATACGCACGGACGAGTTCGATGGGTGTAACATCGAGAGCGCCCAGTGCAATAGCCGGCACCGACGGGATATTGCTCTGGATCCCCATGCGGTGGGCACCGTCGATGATACGCTGCAAGCCGACCTGCTGGCTCACCCGCACCGCTGCGGCGTTCGATGAACGCATGAGGGCCCTGCGAAACGTGATGAGTCCCAGATATTCATCGTTGAAATTCGAGGGAGCCCATACTTTTCGTCCCTGCACCACTTCCACTGGCTCATCCCGCACGTCGGACGCGGGCGTGTAGCCGGCCGAGAGCGCCGCGGCGTAAACGAAAGGCTTGAATGCCGACCCCGGCTGGCGCTTCGCCTGCAGCGCGCGGTTGTAATTGCCGCGCTCATAGCGACGGCCGCCGACCATGGCCCGTATGTCACCGGTGCGCGGGTCGATTGCAATCATGGCGCCCTGAATCGAGTGCGCCTTGCCGTTCCACCATCCACGCGACTCGGTTTGAATCGCCGAGGCGCGCCGGGTAACCGCTCTGTTGGCCGCTATCTGCGCCCTGTTGTCGAGCGTCGTGTAAACTGTGACGTCAGCGACATCCTCCTCACCGCGTTCGAGCATTGAATCGGTGATCGCCCGCACTGCGTCCAGCGCGTAGGAATCAGACCGGGTGTCCGGACGCCATTCATTTTTTGCGATTCGCAGTCTGGTCGCCGCAAGGCCCTTGAACCGGCTGCGAGACACGTAGCCTTCCTGTACCATCAGTGACAATACGAGATTGCGGCGGGCGAGGGCTTTGCGCGGATTGCGGCGCGGCGTATAAGTCGACGGACCTTTCGGGAGCGCGGCGAGCATCGCGCCCTCCGCCAGCGTCACCCGGGTGACGCTCTTTCCGAACAGATCGCGGCTTGCGGCCTCGATTCCGTACACGCCGTTGCCCATGTAGATGGCGTTGAGATACAGCTCGAGAATCTCGCTTTTCTCGAGAGACTTTTCCATCAGCTTCGCAACGCGCATCTCGATGAGCTTCTGCGCCATCGAGCGGTTCTTGTATCTGCGCACGACGAAACTGTTGCGGGCGGCCTGCATCGTGATGGTGCTGAAGCCTTCACGCACTCCCATTGCGCGAATGTTACGGCCGGTTGCACGCACCACACCTTTCCAGTCCAGACCGCCATGCTTGTAAAACCGCCGGTCTTCAGTTGCAATGAATGCCTGCCGGACGTGCGCCGGAACCTGTGAAATGGGAACGTTCACCCGGCGAACGATTGCCAGCCGTCCCATCAGCCTGTTGTTTCGGTCGAAAATCCGGCCGCCTTCATCAGGCCGGTAACGCTGTATCTCGCGAGGGCTGGGACATCGGTCGAACCCGCATGTCGCAAGCCACGCATCCCCGACAATCACGCCGAGAATGCTTATTGCGAGTGCAGCCTTTATTATTCCATCCCGCCGGCTATTAATCTTCCACTGCATGATCAGTCTATGTTAAATCGTATATCGATCGCCACGCTGCTCGCGTGCGTTTCTCTTACCGCCTGCCAGGCTGGCGGCGGTGACACTCCAGCACCTTCTTCGAACGACACCGGCAGAGTCGCGGCAGCCGGTGATACACCAGCAACGCCAGCGGATGCCAACGGTGAAGCAGCCGGCGTCACTCCCGCTCCAGCGAATTTGTCACCTGCCGACGCCAACCGGGTGCCAAACGAGCTGGGACGAATTCCCGTCGTCGAGTATCACCTGATTGGCGACGCCGATGGCCGTTATGCCCGCGAACGCAGCCACTTCCGCCGCGACCTTGAACTTATCTACGCGCGCGGCTACCGCCCGGTTACCATTGCGCAGGTATTGGACCGGAAAATAAATCTGCCCAGGGGTCTGTCGCCCGTAGTGTTCGTTTTTGATGACGCCTCGCCGGGCCAGTTCAAGTATATCGAGAGGAATGGCAAGCTCGATATCGACCCGGGAAGCGGCATCGGCATCTGGATGAACTTCAAGAAGACCAAGCCGGACTGGGACAACGGAGCTGTGTTCTGCATGCTGTCGGGCGCCGCCGCTGGCCGGTCGTTTTTCGGCGACAAGGGCATCGAGGGCCAGAAGAGCGAGTGGCGCTTTCAGAAGGTCAAGTTCCTCGCCGACAACGGCTTCGAGCTCTGCGATCATACTCTCTGGCATGCTAATCTCTCGAAATATTCCGACGCCGTAGTCCAGGAGCAGATCGCCCGCGGAGTCCTTGCGATCGACTCAGCCGTGCCGGGCTACAAGGTTCGCACTTTTGCGCTTCCGCTCGGCGTATGGCCGAAGAATCGCGCGCTGGCGAAGCAGGGATCGTGGACGGATCCAAAATCAGGTAAGGTGACGCGGTACAATTTCGACGCAATTCTGGAAGTTTCGGGCGGGCCCACCGAAAGTCCGTACGATCCGAAGTTCAACCCGCTCAGCATCAACCGGATCGAGGTTTTTGCGACGGAGCTGGAGAAGACGCTCGACCGGCTCGACAAGAATGGGACGCGGTACGTGTCGGATGGGAATCCGGGTGCGGTTGCTAAGCCCCCCGCGGCGGCCCAGTAGTTCAAAGTTCGAAACTGAGAGAGCTCAGTCAGCGTATCAACGCGGCTGCTGACTCAGAATTTCCACCCCTTCAGATTCCTGATCGCCGTGTCCAGCGCGTCGCGCTGTTCCCGGTGCTCGGCGGTCGCCAACAACTGCTCGTACGTCGCGATCGCCAGGTCGAGGGCATCGTAATCGTGCTCAGCTCCTGCAAGCGCGGCGGCGTTGTCGGCGACGTTTGCACGCGCGAGATCGTCGGCAGGAAATCGCTCAGAAACCTGCTGCCACCGCATGACGCGCTGCCGCGGATTGGATTCGGTTAACGCCCACAAATGCCAGCCAGCGCGATTCTCCGGGTCGGCGGCAATTGCGCGCGACGCCAGATCCCCTACCGCCTCGGGACCACGACCGGTGAGCCAGTACCCATTGGCAAGGGCGACGGGTAATGCCACCGTGATAACGTTGGTTGAAGCACCGGAACAAGACGCGGTACTAGATGCGGTGAGCTTGGACGGCAACTTCGACCAAAAAAAGGGCGGAATTCAGATTGAGCGCGAAGGGTATGGGAACTGCACGTTGGGCTTTAACGTCCGTTTTACCGCTGGGAGCGTCTACTATCCCGGATTTGTCACGAACTCCCATTGCACACGGACATTCGGGGGAGCAGAAGCCACGCGCTTCTTCCAACCAAGCATAGGCACTTACACGAAAATTGGCGTCGAAATTTCTGACCCTCCGTTTCTTCAAGCTACTGCGGGGTGCCCATTGGGTGCACGATGTCGCTACAGCGATGCGGCGTTGGTCAGTTACGACACTGGAATCCCATGGGCTGGGGCATCAATCGCACGAACGAATTATTACGATCCAACGTATGGGTCCCTCGTTATTGACTTCGAGAACCCACAGTTTACTGTCACAGATGACTACTATATTCTTGAGGGTTATCGAATCGACAAGATTGGGGCGACTAGCGGATGGACATACGGCCTACTCGAAGAATCTTGCTTCGACACTCTCACAACGGGTGGCTCTAGCGACTACATGTTGTTGTGCCAGTACAGGTCAAGTAACGGCATGGCGCCGGGGGATAGTGGTTCCCCTGTCTTTTACTGGAATGGTGGGTCGCAAGTCACGCTGATAGGGCTTGCTCGAGGTTTTACTAACAGCAGGATGACGTTTAGCAACTTCTACGATATCAAAGACGAGCTTGGCTTTTATCCTTGGCAAATCTCTGGATTTTAGCATCAAAGCGCTTCCACCGCAGGGCGGCGCTTGGCGCTATAGTTTTGATTGCGATGGGCTGCCGTAATGAGTGCGGTGCGGCAGCCGAGGAAAAGGACGGCATCGTTCTCGAAGCGAGCACAACGCTGCGCAGTAACAGCGCGGCAGGATCGCCACAAACGCCCTTCACAACTTCGTTGGCGACCCGCTTACGCGTCACCAATCGTCGCGCGACCGCGATTGAATTCGATCGCGGCGGTTGTCCAATCCAACTGCTGGCGCGCCGGCGCTATGCATTCAGCGGCCGGCCAGCGTGGGACGAGGCCAAATCCCCCGTGAGGGATTGCGATGGTATCTCGATACTAACGACAGTCCAGCCCGGAAAATCCGTGATTCTGGAGTCAGCTGTACTGACTTACACTATCCTCGGCGATTCGCTCGCCGCAGGCGAATACTGTTTCAAAGCGCGAGCGAACTTTTCCTTTCCGGGAGAAAGACCTCGGTTGGCGATCGGCTCAGGCGGTGCAGTCCTGCAGCCCGCGAATTAAATCGGTAAACACTAAGCTACGTCGGGCGGGGGTATCAGGCGGCTATTAAACTCAGAAATGCCACCCCTTCAAATTTCTGATCGCCGTGTCCAGCGCCTCGCGCTGTTCCCGGCGCTCGGCAGTCAACAGCAACTGTTCATACGTCGTGATCGCCAGGTCGAGGGCATCATAGTCATGCTCGGCGCCTGCGAGCGCGGCGGCGTTGTCGGCGACGTTCGCGAGTGCCAGGTCATCGGCGGGGAATCTCTCGGAGACCTGCTGCCAGCGTATGACACGCTGCCGCGGGTTTGATTCCGTCAGCGCCCACAGATGCCACCCGGCCCGGTTCTCCGGATCGGCCGCAATCGCGCGCGATGCCAGTTCTCCTACCGCCTCGGGACCACGACCGGTCAGCCAGTACGCATTCGCGAGAGCGACGAGCGCCGTTGCGTCGTCGGGAGTTTCAGCGACGGCGCGCTCGAGGTCGGGTATCGGGTTGGCTTCTTCGTCAGACACTTAATGGCTCGGGGCGAGAGGATTCGGGGGAAGATACACCCCGATGTGCCCGGTTGCCGTTACCTCGCCAGGGCCTTGGACGTCACCGTTGGAGTAGCGGTATAGATCTGTAGCGGGAGCTTTACTGCTCCGTTCGCCTGTAATCTGTTACCTGTTTGCCTGTTACCCGCTACCCGTTCCATGGCTGTCCGCTACCCGTCGGCAGACTTCCGGTGTCGGACATCGGACATCCGAAAACGGAGAACGGAGAACGGAGAACGGAAAACGGAAAACGGAAAACGGAAAACGGAAAACGAAGGAACGGGTACCGGGTAACAGGCAAACAGGTAACAGATTACGGGCGAACTGCACTTAGTCGCCAATCTTATCCGCTGTTACAATCGACTCAACGACATCCGCAGAAAAAAAACGTCCCGCTGGACAATCTCCTCCACGATGAGTACCATTCTTCCACCAGCGCAGCCCTGAGAGGGCGCGCCAAATGCAAATGAAGTTGCGGCACCTCGCGTGAGTCTACCCCGCGCATACCGCAGCAGCCAGTCGCGCTACTTGAATTCCCTGCACACCACAACCTGATGAACGAACGCCGACGTCCCTTTCGTCGCGGCCGAGGCCCACGCCCGTCCGGGCCATCCGCCAACGAACAATACGGAGATACCGATCCGTACCGCGAATCCGCTGAACAAGCATCTCCGGACGCCGGCGCTGCCGATGTTCCGGTTTCGCGCAACGATGGCAACGGAAACGGAGCAGACAGTGGCGAGTACCCGGCGCCAATCGATGCCCCGGTTTCCAGTTCTGAAGTGTCCGAGGGGTCGTCACGGCCGCAGTTCGGAAACCAGAACCAGCCGCGGAACTATGGAGGACAGGGGGGGGGCGGGAACCGTAATCAACCGGACCGTGGCGAGGGCAACGATGCCCGTCGCGATGCGCGCCGCAATCAACGCAATCCGCGCGGTCGCGGGCGCAGTAACAACAACAGCAACGGCAGCAACAGCGCCAATACAAACCGGCCTGCGCACCGTGAACAGCCTCCCCGCCAGGCGATGGGGCCCATCGTGCCCGATGGCGAGACGACGGGCTGGTACGAAGCATCGCGGGACGGAGGATTTGTCCGCCGTGCCGCCAACAGCTACCTCACGGATCCCTCCGATGCGTACGTCCCTCCTCATGTCTCGAAGCAGTACAATCTGAGACGCGGCGACGCTGTGTTCGCGACGACGGGCCGCGATCCCCGCGGCCGTACCGTGATCGCCGAGATCACCCAGATCAATGGCGGTGATCCCACGCTTGCAGCCCGCCGCCCTGATTTCGGCGCCCTCACGGCGTCGTATCCCGAACGCAAGCTGAAGCTCGAGACGGGCCGTCCCGCGAAGAGCGGCCCGGAGCTCACGCGACGCGCGATTGATCTTATAGCACCTATTGGATATGGCCAGCGGGCATTGATTGTCGCTCCGGCACGGGCCGGCAAGACGATGCTGCTTCAGGCCATAGTCGAGGGAGTCGCCGTCAATCATCCGGAGGCAGTTCTGCTGGTGCTGCTCGTGGACGAACGCCCCGAGGAAGTGAGCGAAATGATCACGTGGGGTTACGGCGAAGTGGTGGCGTCGAGCTTCGACATGCCGGCTGCCCGGCACACCGACGTGACCGAGATGGTTCTCGAGCGCGCCCGCAGAATGGTAGAACTCGGCAAGGACGTGGTCATTGTCCTCGACTCCATCACCCGTATGGCTCGTGCATACAATACTGTCGAACGGGGAACGGGTCGCACGCTCAGCGGCGGACTCGATTCATCGGCAATGGCAAAACCCAAGGCCTTCTTCGGTTCGGCGCGGTCTGTCGCTCCGGAGCATGGCGGTGGATCGCTCACCATCATCGCGACCGCACTGGTCGAGACCGGCTCGAGGATGGATGACGTGATCTTCGAGGAATTCAAGGGTACCGGCAACTGTGAGATCAAGCTCGACAGGTCGCTCGCCGAGAAGCGGATTTTCCCCGCCATCGATGTCGCGGTCAGTGGGACCCGTCGCGAGGACAAGCTCTTCAGGCCCGAGCAGCTCGAGCATGTGTACACGCTCAGACGCGGACTTCAGCAAATGCCTTCTTCGTCGGCGATGGAATGGCTCATCAAGCGCATCGCGGCCACTTCCAACAATGACGCGCTGCTGGAAGGACTCTAGCCCGAATCGGCCCGCGCCTTGCTCTTTGAGGCATCCATGAAGTCTGCGCGGTCCCGCTTGCTTTTCGCAGCTACGGTGCTGGTGCTGTCAGCGCCGTTGTCGCTCTGGGCGCAGTCCGCAGCCGGGAAGACGCCTGCCTCCGATCCCGAGGTTGTCAGTCTCAAGCTCAATGGCGTCAACGCCGTTGAGCAGCAGGAACTCAAGGCGAGCATCGCAACCGACGCGTCGCGTTGTGTAACCGTCGTCCTCACGCCGGTCTGCTGGATCAGCAAATCCCGGTATTTTTACCGCCGGCAATATCTCGACCGAAAAGAGTTCGAGCGGGATCCGCTTCGCATACGTGTCTTCTATTTCAAGCGCGGGTACCGCGACGCTCAGGTCGATACGGTCGTCACTCCACGCGGAAAGAATGACGTTGCCGTCACGTTCAACGTGGTGGAGGGCCCGCCGACGCTCGTTTCGGACATTACCGTAACTCAGACGAAGCGGGTTCTCAGCGACGAAGAAGTCGCGAAACGGCTGGCGTTGTCAAAAGGCACACCGCTGAACCTGCTGCGAGTCGATTCGAGCGTTGTCTTTCTTCAGCAGCAGCTGTGGGACAGGGGATATTCCGATGCCATCGTGGATACGACGATCGTCGTGGATGCAGAGGCGAACCGGGCCACGGTCGCCCTCGAGATCGATCCGAAGTGGAGGTCCACGATTTCGGATATTCTCATCGTCGGGAACGAGAAGATCAGCACGCGGACGATCATGAAATCGATGTCCCTCAACCCCGGCGACATTTTTCGCCGGCCGGAGCTGCTCCGGAGCCAGCGGGCGCTCTACGAATCGAACCTGTTCCGGCGGGCGGCAATCGAAATTCCGCGGCAGGGAGATTCAGCGAAAGTAATCCTCGTCACGGTTCAGGAGGCCCCGCTTCGCGAGGCGCGCATCAGCACCGGCTTCAACACGGTCGATTTCTTCCAGGCGGAAGGGCGCTACACCAACTACAATTTTTTCGGCGGCGCACGGCGGCTGGACGTACAGGGCGCGGTTGGCAATCTGCTCGCTAACTCACTCTCGGGACGCTTCATCTTCCGCAGGTCGACGGTGAATTTCGGCAGCGATCGCGCGCGGTACTTCGCTCCGACCTACAACGCGAGCATCAACGTCCGGCAGCCGTGGTTCAAGGCAACCGAAAATGAAATCGCGCTCAGCTTGTTCACTCACCGCCGAATCGCCCCTGGTATCTTCGTCGACAAGGGTTTTGGCACGAGTGCGACCTTCACGAGAGAGGTGTCACCGTCACTGCCGGTGAGTGCGAATTACCGGTTCGAGATCACTCAGACGGATGCGGGCGATGTCTACTTCTGCGTCAATTACGGCGTCTGTGATCCGCCCACGATTCAGGCGCTTGGCGGCAGGCAGCGGCTGTCGCCGTTCACTCTGACGGCAACGGCAAACCGCGCTAACGATCCTTTCACGCCTAACCGCGGGTATCGTGGAACAGTCGACGCTGAGCACGCTTCACTGGTTACGGGATCGGACTTCCGCTACAACCGGGCAAGCGCGGATTTCGCCCGGTATTTCCAGATACGAAAACGTGGAACCGCTGCGGGACATCTGCGACTGGGCTGGGTAAACGCGCTGTCCGGGACTGCCGCAGCGGTGGGGCTGGTGGATAGTGACACCGAGATCCTGCATCCGAGGAAGCGGTTCTACGCGGGGGGATCACGATCGGTTCGCGGATTCGGAGAAAACCAGCTTGGCCCGCGTGTCTTGACGATTCCGGCATCGATACTGCGCCGGGATTCGAGCGGCGGCGCATGTGGCCCTGCTGCTCCTATAGGAAGCTGCAATCCCAATGCACCGGGACTTCGCAACCGCGATTTCGAGCCGCGACCGCTCGGTGGTAACATCATTGCGGAAGGAAGCGCCGAGATGCGTTTCCCGCTCTGGAAAGACGTCGTTGTCGGGGCAGCCTTCATCGACGGCGCTTACGTCTCTCAGCGAACCAACCCGTTGCTCCCAAAAAGCAAGGCAGCAGTTACTCCCGGGTTTGGTGTGCGCTATCGGTCTCCGGTCGGACCGATTCGCGTCGATATTGGTATCAATCCGGGTGCTGCTGAAACCCTTCCTGTCGTCACCGAGTCTACAGTTGCCGGCGAAACCCGCCTGGTCACGCTCAGTAAGAGTCGCCTGTTCGATCCATTCCGCAGCGGCTTTCGCGGAGTGCTCGACAGGGTGACGCTGCATTTGTCGATCGGCGAAGCTTTCTGATGCTCAAGGTCGTGGCTCGAGTGCTCGCAGTGGTGACTTCGATTGCCCTGCTCGCGGTCCTCGCGGTGTATGTCGCCACCAATACTGACTGGGGACGACGACAGGTGCAAAGGCGCGTCGTAGGTGGCATCCAAGGCAACGTTCACGGGATCCTCAGGGTCGACAGCGTGAGCGGAAATCTTCTCAAGGGATTCACCCTCCACGGACTGAGCATCACCGACAGCGCGGGTGAACCGTTTGTGAAGGCCGACGGAGCGCGGGCGCGTTATCGTCTGGGCTCGCTCGCATCGAAGCGCATCGATTTCGACAATGTGCGACTGCTGAGGCCGGTGATCGTGATCAACCGCTTGCCAGGTGGCAAGTGGAATTACGACCGCATTCTTCCTCCCGACACAACGAAACCGGGAGGCCCGAAGAAGGCCGGATGGGGCGACTTCATCAGGCTTACCGACGTCACCCTGATCGACGGCGATATCACCGTCAAGTCTCCCTGGGCGCCGGATGCCCGGCTCACCGGCGCTGAAGCAGAGGACGCGCTCCGAAGGTCGTTGAGTCCGGAGGGACGGTTGTTGCTCGAAAAGGTCCCGGGTGGGCATCAGAAGGTCATGCGGTTCCACCGTGTCAATGCTTCACTGCCGTTGTTGCGCTGGCAGCATCCGGACTTCAAGCACCGGCTCGTCGAGGTGGCATCCCTGAGTACAATCGCCGAGCCGTTCAAGCCTCCCGCAGTTGATGTTCGCTCGCTGAGCGGTGCATTCCGGATCGACGGCGACTCGGTATGGTGGAAAGGGTTGAATGCCGCATTGCCGAACAGTCGCATTGCCGGCGATGGCCGATACATCGTGGCCAACAATGATTTCCGGCTGAGGGTCCGTGCCAACCCGGTCGCCGTTGCCGACATTCGCTGGATCGATCCAACGCTGCCCACTGATGGAAGCGGAACCCTGGACTTTGCCCTCGACTGGGTTGGCGACACAAGCGTTTATGTCGCGCGGAATGCAGACGTCCGGCTCGAAGGTTCGCACCTGCGTGGTCAGATCGGCGTCACGATGACCAAAGAGGTATCGCTGCACGATACCGATGTGCGGTTCACGGGCCTGAACACACGTCTAGTGAGGCAGATATTTCCTTCCGTCAACCCGCCCCGGCAGGGAATTCTCGCGGGTCGCGCGAAGGTCGATGGCAATCTCCGGGACATGGAAGTCGATGCCGATGTGACATTCGACGACCGCCGCTCCGGCCGCAGCCGGGTGGTAGCCGTCGGACAGATGGGTTTCGAGAAGGGTCGGTTCAACGCTGACAACCTGCGTCTGACCCTGCGCCCGGTGCAGGTTGACCTGTTGCGTGAGTTCGCTGCGGATCTTCCGCTGACGGGCACGGTAAGTGGAACCACGACGCTCGACGGGTCGACGACATCGCGCATGACCGCGCGCTCGGACATCACGCTTGTAGATCGGGGCAGCACATCCCGTATCACTGGAACGGGCGCGTTCCGGGCTGCGCCGGGCGGCCAGATGGCAAATGCATGGTTCGACGTCGATGCCAGAGTTCATCCGCTCGCGCTGGTCACCGCCGGACGGTTCTTTCCTGCGGCGGGTCTGCGCGGCCTTGCGACGGGCCCCGTGCGCCTCACCGGTACAACGAGGAATCTCGCGGTTCGAACCGCACTTGCGTTTCCTGATGGCGGCTCGCTCGACGTGCGCGGAAAGCTCGACCTCGCTAGCCGGGAGATCGGTTACGATCTCGATGTCGCGGCGCAGCTCTTCAATGCCAACAACATCGTCGCGAAGGCGCCAAAGACGTCGATCACGGCCACAGTTTCTGCCGATGGCCGAGGTACGGACCCAGCGACCCTGCGGACCAATCTCGTCGCCGACATTCAATCTTCGACCTACGATACGATTGCCGTAACGTCGGCAACGGTTCGGCTCGCTGCCGCCAACGGAATGGCGAGAATCGATACGCTCGCAGTTGAGATCCCCGAAGGTGTTGCAACGGCCAGCGGGGCGTTCGGACTTGCGCGCGGAAAGAGCGGAGAGCTTCGGTATCACATCGATATCGACTCTCTCTCCCGGCTATCGTCGCTCCTGCCCCCGCAGGAAGGTGCTGTTCCCCCGCGTCCCCGGATCCTCGCCCAGCGTGCCGCGCGGGCACGCACAGACTCTGCTCGCCAGGACGACAATACCGAGGTCGAACGCGCGGTAACTGGAGGCGCCCCGCCCCAGCTGGCTGCAATCGACACGCCTCGCGTGGTGAGCCGAACGCAACTGTCGGGTTCGGTGAGGGCGGATGGCGTCGCCACTGGAAACATCCATGACTTTGGCGCGCGCGGAACGGCAAGTGGTGACAGTATCGTCGCGCGCGGCAATACCATTGAGAAGGTAACCGCTGAGTATTCCTGGACGGACGCGCTGACGCCCCGTTCGAAACTGGATGTCAGGGTTATTGCGGCCGAGGTGGTCGCTGGTGGCTTCAACCTCGACAGCGTCGAGACCCGCGTCAATTATCAGAAGCCGCTGGGCACCGTTACCTTTGTCGTTCGCCAGGATGATCAGAACAGCTACAGTGCCAATGCCGAGTATACGCTCGACAGGGTGCGGAATGAGGCGCGGCTCAATGCGCTTCAGCTTCGATTCGATACAACGGTATGGACCAGCACCGGGCCATCGGTTGTGCACTGGGGGAGTGCCGGCGTCGATATCGATAAACTTGAGCTTCGCAACAAGGCTACTGGCCGCATTTTCGTCGATGGCCTGATTCCGAAAGAGGGCCGGGCAAACCTCGAAGTGGCGGTCGATAACTTCCAGGTTCAGGATGCGATCGCGCTGGCACAGAGTGACATCGACGCGCGTGGATTTGTGTCATTCAGTCTCAAAGCGGCCGGGACCGCGGCCGATCCCACTTTCAGTGGAGCATTCGGCAGTCATCGGTTTTACTACAACGGAACGTTGTTACCGGAAGTCCATGGCGTGATGAGCTACGCCAATGCGACGCTCACGGGCCGCGCGGATGCGATGCGTGAAGGACAGGGAACGATGATGCACGCCGAAGGTACGGTGCCGATCAATCTGGCACTGACAGGGGTCACAGGATCGCGATTCCCGACAAACCGGCAGATAGATCTCGCGGTGAAGGCGGACAGTCTGCCGCTCGATCTCGTACCGCAGATCAACACGATCGTCACCAATCTGCGCGGGAGTGCGGTTGCCGACTTCAAGGTGACCGGCACGTTGAACCGCCCGGAGGTAAGCGGACGATTTGCGCTCGATGGCGCATCGGCGCGGTTTGTCCCCCTGGGCCTGGACCTCAAGGGCCTCGAAGCAAATATCAGGATGTTGCGCGATACGATCGTGATCGATTCGCTTGTCGCCTACAGCGGCGGCAAGGTCGCCCTCACTGGCGGAATCGGCATTGGGTCGCTGAGGGCGCCGTCATTCGATCTTCGGCTGGTCGCCGACAATGCGAGGCTGCTTGATAACCACAACGGAAAGCTCACCGCGAACATCAACGTTTCCATCAAGGGGCCGTTCGACAACACCCACGTCGCCGGTAACCTCCGCGTCCGCAAAGGCGTGCTGTATGTACCGGAGTCCGAAGGCAAGAAGCTCATTGGCCAGAACGATCCGGCGTTGTTCTCCGTTCTCGACACCGCGGTACTGGGCAACCGTGAGCTGTTCCCCGGTCAGTCACCACTGCTTGCTAACTTGCGGATGGACGTCGACCTGCGCGTCGATCGCGACGTTTTTGTCCGCTCCCCGGATTTCAACATCGAAGTGTACAGCGACGGCGATCTCGCCATTCACGTCAACCGCGCCAAGCAATCGCTGGTGCTGGATGGAGTACTGCTGAGCGAGCGAGGCGAGTACGTCTTCCTTTCGAAACGCTTCGACATCAGGCGAGGCTCCGCGACTTTCGTGAATTCCGGAGAGCTGAATCCCACGCTGCAGGTGACTGGTGCCTACGAGGTGCGGCTTCCCGCGCGAGAGGCCATCAATGTCGAAATCCTGATCGGCGGTACGCTTCGCAATCCGAACATTTCACTACAGAGTGACGCCCAGCCGCCAATCCCTCAGAGCGATCTGCTTGCCTACCTCGCGTTCGGCCGTTCGTCATCGTCACTCGTGCAGCTGGAGGGTGCCGGGTTAGGCAGTGGCGGCAACGTCATCGGCGCCGGCGCAGCACTGGCAAGCCAGCAGCTCGCCTCCGTCGCGCTCGGCGTATTTGCCGATCAACTGGCAGGCGAGGCAGCCCGTTCACTCGGCGCCGATGTTTTCAACATCGCGCCGGCGGATATCCAGACCGATGTCGGTGGGTTTCTCAGGGGCACCGAGATCGAATTCGGCAAGTACTACAGGTCGAACACGTTCCTGGCGTTCCAGGTGCGGCCCGATCCCGACGCACTCAAGCGTCCGGGTCTGCAGGTGCAACACCGTTTTGCGGGGTTGAGGGGCTACAGCGCGGAAGCGACTTTCCAGCCGCGATATCTGCTGCGCGATCCGACGCTCGCTCTTCAGCAGCCCACGACGACGAGCGTGTTCGGGCTATTCCTGATCCGGGAGTGGAGGTTCTAGCAGCTGCTGGGTAAGGTTCCAATCAACCTTGTTGGGTTACTTTGTATTTTAAAGTACTTGACAGATTAGAGTAAAATCCCCGATATTTCCCTTGTCAC
Source organism: Gemmatimonadaceae bacterium (assembly GCA_037721215.1). NCBI lineage: Bacteria > Pseudomonadati > Gemmatimonadota > Gemmatimonadia > Gemmatimonadales > Gemmatimonadaceae > Gemmatimonadaceae bacterium. Next base: position 117,820 of record JBBJNV010000006.1, on the reverse strand, counting down.
GATCAACGGGAGACAACGGGTGAGTACGGGGCTGACGGAACGTGTGGGAGGAAATGCGGGAATCGTCTGGGCGGCGGCGGCAGCCGTCGCCGGACTCGGCACCTGGATCATCTACGATGCCCTGCCGGGAGTAAACTGGCCCTTCTGGACCCTTGCGTCGGTTACTGGACTTGCCGCTATCCTCAGGACTTTCGGCATCGGCGTCCACCGGATCCCTGCCGCGGCCGCCATTACGGGGGTGATCATTGCAACGGCCGCCGTCTTCACGGCAGATCCATTCATGCACGCGATGATCTTCCTTGCCGTCACCCTGCTGTTGTCAGTGACCATGCTCCTCGCCGTCGATCCGCGGCTCGAGCGCATATCCGCCGCATTCGTGATCACCGCCCCGTTTCTGGCAGGCGCGCGTGCAGTTGTGGAATCCCTGGCACGCGCAGTCGATGCGACACGCATCGTTCGTTCGAATCGCGCCCGGTCCGCACTCAAGGGCCTGGCCATCACGGCTCCGGTCATTCTCTTCTTCGCGCTGCTTCTCGCTGGCGCCGACCCGATGTTTGCCGGGTGGCGGGATGCGGCGGAACGGATCCTTTCAAGCTGGGCGTTCGTACCCCGCACGATATTCTTCGTCGCGTTGCTGTCGATAGTTCTCGGAACTTACGGATACGCCGCGCGAGGCAATTCCAGCCAGGGCGACGCGGCCATGACGGTCGCTCCAAAGGGACCCGAAAGCGTCACTCGCTGGCTCGGCGAAACCGAGCGATTCATCCTGCTGTCAAGCGTGGCCGCCCTGTTCTGGCTCTTCCTCGCCGTTCAGGTGAGCTACCTCTTCGGTAATTCACCGGCCACGGCTGGCTCAGGGGTAACATTCGCCGAGTATGCGCGGCGTGGCTTCGGCGAGCTGACCGTTGTCGCCACGTCTGCTGTCCTGTTGATTCTGCTTTCGGAGCGTTATGGCCAGAAAGGCCGTCGCGATGGCCTGTTGCGGGCGATCACGCTCGCTGTGATCGCGGCGGTGCTCATTCTGCTTGGCTCCGCATTCCATCGCGTATCACTGTATGAAGCCGCCTACGGATTCACCACGGCGCGGTTATATGCGCAGGTTTACATGCTGGTCGTGGCGGTGACTCTCGCGGTGCTGACACTGGAAATCCGGCGCGAGATGCAGTCGGCGCGGGTATTCCGGCGGTCGGCTGCCGCTGCGCTCGCGGCGTTTGTGGTGATGATATACTGGAACCACGAGGCCTGGATCGCCCGTGAAAATATCGCGCGGTTTTCGACAACCGGGAAACTCGATCTGGTCTATCTCACGGGACAGCTCTCCCCGAACGCGATCCCGGCGATCGTTGCCGCATTGCCGACTTTACCCGAGCCAATCCGCACTCAGCTTCGGAGTGAGGTGCGACTTCGCTACGAGTACAGCCAACAGCTCACCGAACGGCACTGGTTCGAATGGAACCAGGGCCGCTCGGCCGCACGAAACGCGCTCATCAGCATCGGTGTGGCCACCGGGCAGCGCAGACCGCCACCCCGCACTCCGATCGTCGTCAGGTAGTTTCCGCCCGCGCGTACTCATCCCAGAATGCCGCCATCGCCCGCATCCCGATCCGGAAATTTTCCTCGCTCATCCATTCGTCAGGCGCGTGTGCATTCTCGCCCGGAAGCCCGAATCCAACGAGCAGAACAGGCGTACCAAGTATTCGTTGAAAGTCTCCAACAACCGGGATGGAGCCTCCTTCCCCGACGATGACCGGCTCCTTGTCGAACGCAGTCGCCAGGGCGCGGCGTGCTGCATCGTAAAGCGGTCCGGTCAGCTCCGCGCGCCACGGCCGGCCGCCGTGAAGATGCATCGCGGTAGCGGTAACCCCTTTCGGGGCAACTCTTGCGACGTGCGCTTTCATGAGCTTCTCGATTTCCTCGGGGCTCTGATCGGGTACCAGACGACAACTGACTTTTGCCATCGCCTTGGACGGGAGTACGGTTTTTGCGCCCTCGCCGGTGTACCCGCTGAGAAGCCCGTTCACCTCGCACGTCGGCCGCGCCCACAGCTGCTCTAGGATCGTGAAATCCTTTTCGCCGCCGAGCGCGCTGGCACCCGTTTCGCTCCGGAAATGCTCCGGGTCGAATGGAAGATTGCGCATCTGTTCGCGGATTTCGGGCTCCCACTCGCGGACGTTGTCATAGAAGCCGTCGATGGCGATATGGCCTTTGTCATCGTGGAGAGTGGCGAGAATGCGCGCGAGCGCCATTGCCGGATTGACCACCGCGCCGCCGTAACTGCCGGAATGCAGGTCTGTAGCGGGACCGGTGACGTTGATCTCGAAGTACGCGAGTCCGCGAAGTGACGACAGAATCGATGGCTGCCCGGGCGCAAACATCGCCGAGTCGGAAATCACGACAGCGTCGGCGGCAAGCAGGTCCTTGTGCCGGGTGATGAACTCAGAGAGATGCTCGCTGCCCACTTCCTCCTCCCCTTCCAGCAGTACGATTACGTTCACCGGGAGCTTGCCGCGCGTGGTGAGGTGTGCTTCCAGCGCCTTGATGTGGAGGAAGAGCTGTCCTTTATCGTCAACCGATCCCCGGGCGAAGATTTTTCCGTCGCGCACGGTCGGCTCGAACGGCGGCGATGTCCACAGCTCGATCGGCTCTGCGGGTTGGACGTCGTAGTGGCCATAAACAAGGACCGTCGCCGCACCGGGTGCGCCTCGCCATTCACCAACGACCACCGGATGCCCCGCGGTCTGATGAGTGGCGGCTTTCAGCCCCGCCTTCGCGAGCGAGGCCCGGACCCATTCGGCGGCACGCGCAGTGTCGGCATTGTGATCCGATTTTGCACTTACGCTCGGGATGCGCAGAAAGTCGAAAAGCTCGTCCATGATGCGAGCGTCGTTCTGCTCGAGAAATGCATTGAGATCCGTCGAATTCTGTGCAGGCATATTTGGGGGCGGATTGGGGGGTGTGACTGCGGACTCAGGGCTGACCGAACCCGGACTGCTGACTGACTGCGAATTGGGAAACCTACTGCGAACTTCGGACAGGGGCCGGGCCTTGGGCAGTCCGCAGTACACCGCAGTGGGCTGGAAGCTGACGGCGATCACAGCGGGCTGATGGCCGGCGGCTTTCGTTGCCCTTGTCAGCAGTTAGAATCCGCAGTTCGTCCGCAGTCCGCCCCGTTTGTTGTCCTCGATCCGCAGTAGCAGCACATAACAAGCGCCAGGCGAGCGCGCGTCCGCGCGGTTTGAGTATACTGACAGCATGGCAACACCGGCCGGGCAGAGCGACCCCATGAAGCTGAACAGGCTGTCGAAAGAGACCAGTCCGTACCTGCTGCAGCATGCGGCGAATCCGGTTGACTGGTACCCGTGGGGAACCGAGGCCCTCGAAAGGGCGAAAACTGATGACAAGCCGATTCTGCTGAGTATAGGATATGCCGCCTGTCACTGGTGTCACGTCATGGCGCACGAGTCGTTCGAGGACGAGGCGACCGCGGCTGTCATGAACGAGCGATTCATCAATATCAAGGTGGACAGGGAGGAACGGCCGGATCTCGACGGCATCTACATGCAGGCGGTTCAGGCTCTCACCGGCCATGGCGGGTGGCCGATGACGATGTTTCTCACGCCGGAGGGAACCCCATTCTACGGGGGCACATACTTTCCTCCGCAGGAGCGACAGGGCATGCCGTCGTTCACCCGCGTGCTCAATTCTGTCGCCGATGCCTACGCAAACAAGAGGGATAGTATCGCCGCGACATCGGCGCAGCTTGGCGAGATCTACAGCGCGTCGCGGATGCAGGCCCGGAGCGAAGGACCGGTCAATCCCCATACTCTCGACCTCGCGTATCGGGGCATCGCCCGGCGGCACGATGTGCGCCATGGGGGGTTCGACGGCGCTCCCAAGTTTCCGCAGACCATGACTCTCGATTTTCTGCTGCGGTACGGTACGCGCACCGGCACCGAGTACGCGCTGGAGATCGCCCACGATTCGTTTCTTAAAATGGCCCGCGGCGGTATCTACGACCAGATCGGCGGCGGTTTCCACAGGTACACGGTCGACGCGATCTGGCTTGTTCCCCACTTCGAGAAAATGCTCTACGACAACGCGCTTCTCGTGCGGTTCGGTGCGCACCTCTGGCAGGCTACCGGCGATGCCGAGGTGAAGCGCGTAACCGAAGAGACGGTGGAGTGGCTCGCGCGGGAGATGACATCGCCGGAAGGGGGCTTTTTTTCGTCACTCGATGCGGACAGCGAAGGCCACGAAGGCAAATTTTATGTCTGGAGCCAGCAGGAGCTGGACGCACTGCTCGGCACTGATTCGCCCGCCGTAACCTCATACTACGGCGTTACCCCCGGTGGCAATTTCGAGGGCGCCAACATCCTCAACGTCCGCGCCGATCGTGCCTCGATGGCTGCACGCGCGGGCACGCCGCTGCCTCAGTTCGAATGCACGCTGGATGACGCCAGAACAAAGTTGTACGATGTGCGTGCGAAGAGAGTCTGGCCCGGCCTCGATGACAAGATTCTGGCGGGATGGAACGGGCTGATGCTCCGTGGACTCGCGACCGCTGCACGGGCATTCGAAAACGCCACCTTCACCCGGCTCGCGATCAATAACGGCGAATTTCTTTTGCGGGAGCTGGTGCGGGACGGGCGTGTGATGCGTTCGCATAAGAACGGTGAATCCCGAATCGGCGGCTTTCTCGAAGACCACGCGGCCGTGGCGCTCGGCTTCGTGGCGCTCTACGAACTGACGTTCGACGCGGTCTGGATCGAGCGCGCGACGGCGATCGCGGGATCGATGATCGAATGGTTCTGGGACGAAGACCTTGGCGCCTTCTTCGACACCGCGCGCGATGCCGAACCGCTCATCACCCGGCCGCGTGAAGTCACCGACAATGCCATCCCTTCGGGCACATCGCTCGCTGTGGATCTGCTGCTCACGCTTTCGGAGCTGCGTCACGATCCGGAGATGCGGAGGCGCGCCACGTTTGTGATCGAAACGCTCGCCAGCTTCCTCACGCAGCATCCAGGCTCGTTCGGCCATCTGCTCGGCGCAGCGGACATGGCTGTCCATGGCGCGGTGGAAGTGGCAATCACAGGGGATCGAAACGACAGGAGCTTCAAGCTGCTGGAGCACGAAGTCGCCAGTCACTACGTTCCCTCGCTGATTCTGGCGGGGGGTGCCGATGCAGGCACCGGCATTGCGCTCATGGAGGGACGAGAGGCGCATTCGGGCAAGGCAACAGCGTACGTGTGCCGGTCGTACACGTGCGACGAACCTGCGACAGACCCGGCGGTTCTCGCTGGCCAGCTCGAAGCCGCGGGCCGCATCCCCATCTGACCCTCGATCGCGGAGAAAGCGCATGGAACGTTCGGGCAGAATTGCGCAGATGTACGGCTATGCCGTGTGCCTCATTGCAGTTGTGACGTTGCTTATCTCCGCGAACCGACTGATTGATGCCGTGTTCGATATGAGCGAGCCGTTGCGCGCGGATCAGTATGGGACGGGCAGCGTTTCCCTGACCTCGTTCGAGAACTACAAACGGGATCGTGGAGAACAGCGCTGGTCGCGCCAACGCCCGGCGCCGACGATGGTGCCAATGGTACCCGACACCGTCGGTGCCCCCGCAAGACCAGCGTACAGCGATGCCGAACTCCGACGGATGTTCGATGACGAGCGCAGCGACCAATCCGCTCATGTGAAGTTTCGTGCAATGCGGTCACTGGTTTCCAGCGTTCTTATGATACTGATCGCGACGGCTCTGTTCGTGACGCACTGGCGCTGGCTTCGCCGGCAGGCCGATACTGCGTGAATGACATAAAACCGTCGTTTACGCGCGGAGTTTTCGCCGGCGTAGTTCACGACTCGCTGCTGTTTCCCTTCCCCCCGCCACTCCAAGATCGCGATCCCGCCGAATCGAAGCTGGTAAGTCGCCTCATTGCCGACCTCGACAGGATGCATGACTCCGGCCTCATCGACCCCAGCCGGTTCGATGACGAAGAAAGTATCAGCGACGATGTCATCAGCGAGCTCGGCCGTACCGGGATGCTCGGACTTACCATACCGAAGCAATACGGAGGGCTCGAGCTCTCAGCTACTGCATGGGCCAGGGTATTCGAGCACATCTCCGCCATCGATTCGTCAGTGGCGGTTCTGGTTGGGGTTCACTGCGGCCTTGGATCGAAGGCAATTGTTCTGTATGGCAACGACGAGCAAAAGGAACGGTATCTCCCCATGCTCGCCCGCGGGGATACACTCGCCGCATATGCTCTCACTGAACCGGAAACGGGGTCGGACGCGCAGAACATCAGAACTACGGCTCGCCTGCATTCCGATGGGAGCCAATGGATTCTGGATGGCCACAAGATATGGATCGGCAACGGTCATCGCGCGGGCGTGATCGCCACCTTTGCGCAGACCCCGGTCGAGCGTCGCGGCGAGATGGTGATGCGGTCAACAGCATTCATCATTCGGCCGGACATGCCGGGCTTCAAGGTTTTGGGAACTGTACAGAAACTGGGTATTCGTGGTTCGACCCAGGCGGAGCTGCTCTACGAAAACCTCGAAGTGCCTGCGGACCATGTGCTCGGTTCGGTGGGAAAGGGGTTTACGGTTGCGGTGCATGTACTGAATGCAGGTCGTCTGACGCTTGCCGCCGGCTGTACCGGAGGAGCGAAACGCATGGTGAGCGAGATGGCGACGTATGCCGAACAACGGATTCAGTTCGGCCATCCGCTCGCACACTTCGAGATCACGCAGCGCAAGATGGCCCACCTTGCTGCCGCCGCCTACGCGAGCGACTCGATGCTTGGCGTACTTGCGTCGCTTGCCGACCGCTCCGCGGAAACGGATTTCTCACTCGAGGCCGCATGCGCAAAGGTCTTCGCAAGCGAGCTGATCTGGGAAGCGACCGACGAGATGGTGCAGGTCGCGGGGGGCCGCGGTTTCGTCAAGCCATACCCGTATGAAAGGCTGCTCCGTGACGCGAGGATCAACCGGATCTTCGAAGGTGCGAATGAAGTGCTCCGCCTGTTCATTGCGCTGAACGGCGTACAGGGTCCGGCGGAGTCACTAAAGGAAGTAGGCACGGCGTTGCGGCGACCATTGCGCAATCTCGGGCTCCTCAGCGGTTACGCCACCTCGCGCATTCGCAGCCGTCTGGGCGCAACTGCGACCCTCGATGCAGTTCTGCACCCTCGCCTCAGGAAGCACAAGGAGTATTTCGAGAAGCACGTCGCCGAGCTGAAGGTCGCGACGGACAGGGCGATCATGAAACACCGCAGCGATATTGTCGACAGGCAGCTCGTGCTCGAACGGCTGGCCAACATGGCCATCGAGCTGCTGGCTACTGCATGCGTGATTTCACGCACGCAACGTCTGATTCACACGAATGGGCTGAAGGACACTGAGCGCGAGCTGTCGATGTGCGATCTCTTCTGCGTGGAGTCGGGAATGCGCTTTCGCGCCAGCCGCGAGATGCTCGGCGGGGTGTCTGAGACGATTGATGAGACGCGTTTGGCAGTTGCCGGCGCGGTACGTGAGGCGAAGGGATATTTCGTGGTGGATGCAATCCTTTGACATTCGCACCGGCGCCATTGCCCGGCGTTCGACTGCACGAAGCCACATGCGGCGGATAACGGCACTTCCCGGATAGATCAATCGCCAGTACACCGCAAAGGCGCGACGCGAAGCGGGATTGTTGGCATGCACTCGCGTTTCGGTCGACACGATCGACCCGCCGGAACCGTCGGGATGCACCGCAAAGTTCATGGCGGCAAGTGTAAGCCGGTGCGATACTCGCTTGCGGAACAATGCGGGTGTCAGGTCTCGTGCAACACGGGGAGGCGCGGCGATGATCGTGCCAATCACCAGCTCCCGTGGCGCTTCATCGGCGAGCCAGATGAAATTGCTTTGAGTGGCTACATCGAGCAATGGTTTCTGCACTCCTGCGTTGAGAACGCTTTCCGGCAGTTCCCGGCCGCCACGGCGGATCCACGTAAGCGCGTTGAACAGCGCTATCTCGTCAGCCTGGACGCTTTTGACTGCTGCGTACACGCGCTCAGGAGGAGCCGCAATTTTTATCTCGTGGAACTCGCTGAATTCCCAGACGGGCACGAACTCGTCGAGGCGGGTGACTGGGTCAGTAATGCGCTGTTCGTGAGCTGGGAGAAAATAAGCTGCCATCACGAAGCAAACTCCACCAACGAGGACGGCAACGCCTTGTCGTCGCATTCGAAACCCGAAACGACGAATCGGCCTGATCGCCATAATAATGCCGAGGAAGGCGAGTATTATCCCGGAGTAAAGGACCGCGGAAATCAATACGTTAGCGATAGGAATCCTTAACGGAGCAGACGCAGTTCAGGTCACTCGAAATCCAGGCCCAGGTCCAGCGCTTTCGCCGAGTGTGTGAGGGCTCCCACTGAGATCCAGTCAACCCCCGTTTTCGCAATCCCGCGCACCGTATCGAGTGTCACCCCGCCCGACGCTTCAGTGACAGCGCGGCCATCGATCAGTTCCACGGCCTCGCGCATGTCCTCCACACTCATGTTGTCGAGCATGATGATTTCCGCCTCCGCACCAATCGCGTCAAGCACCTGCTCGATCCTGTCGCACTCCACTTCAACAGGAGTGTCCGCCGGCGCAACATCACGAGCCCGCTTCACCGCCATCGCGATCTGACCATCTAATGAAGCCAGGTGATTGTCTTTGATCAGCACCGCCGCGGCGAGGTCCATCCGATGATTCATACCGCCACCCGCGCGGACCGCGTATTTCTCGAGCCTGCGCCACCCGGGTGTTGTCTTCCGTGTATCCAGAATCCGCGCACCCGTCCCCTGGACAGCATTCACGAACTGAGCGGTGAGCGTGGCGACACCGGACAGGCGCTGCATGAAATTCAGGGCGACACGTTCCGCCGAGAGTAATCCGCGCGCATGACCGGTGATAAACAGCACCTGCGTGCCCGCTTCAGCCCGCCCTCCGTCTTTCACCGTATGGCGCACTGCCGCCCTCGGGTTGCGCTGCTTGAACGCCTCGCGAGCGAGCGGAATACCGGCGATGATGCCGCCCTCGCGAGCCACCACCGTGCAGCGCGCGCGCCGGTCAGAGACTACCGTTGCGATTGAAGTGATGTCGTTGTCGGCCGCATCTTCTTCAAGTGCCTCGCGCACGATCGTGGATGTCATCAGCCTCGCATATGGAAAGCGCAGCGCACCCGCGGCCACGAAACCACGCTCCGCCAGCAGTGCAATGCGCCGGCTCCGCTGAGTCACTCGCCGGGATCCTCGGTCGTTTCCGGTTTCAGTGACAGCGGCGTGTTGCCGCCTATCGCCACCATTCGCTCGATTGCCTTTCGCGCTCTGGCCGCAGTTGCCGGAGCGACCTCGATGCGATGCTCCAGCCGCTCGAGCGAGCGCAGAACCTTGGGCAACGTCGTCACCTTCATGTAGGCGCACACCGCCAGCTCGCTCGCCGGAATGAAAGTCTTTGTCGGATTCTCACGCCTCAGCCGATGCAATATTCCAACTTCCGTCGCGACTATGAACTCGCTCGCGTCCGATATCTTCGGCCGGTTGATCATCCCTTCCGTCGAAAGGATCTGAATTCCTTCCGGGTCGATGTCCCCCGCCGACACCGCTTCGACCGTGCTCGTCGCGCAGCCGCACTCCGGATGGATCAGGAATTCCGCACCGGGATATTCCGCCCTGCGAAGACTGATATGCTCGGGATCGATGCCCGCGTGAACGTGACATTCGCCCATCCACACATGCATGTTCTGCCTGCCGGTAACGCGGCGTACGTGGGCGCCAAGGAACATGTCCGGGAGAAAAAGAATTTCCGTATCGGCCGCGATCGAGTTCACGATCTCTACGGCATTGCCCGAGGTGCAGCAGTAGTCACTCTCCGCTTTCACGTCAGCAGTCGTGTTCACGTACGACACTACTACCGCACCGGGATGCTCGGCTTTCCATTCACGAAGCTGGTCGCCGTCGATTGTTGCCGCGAGCGAGCAACCGGCTGCCATGTCCGGCAGCAACACCTGCTTCGCCGGCGACAGAATTGCCGCCGTTTCCGCCATGAAGTGCACGCCGCAGAACACGATGATGTCGGCGCTCGTCTTGGCGGCCTCGCGGCTCAGGCCGAGCGAGTCCCCGACGTAGTCAGCGACGTCCTGCACCTCAGGACGCTCGTAGTTATGCGCGAGAATCACCGCGTTTCGGTGACGGGCAAGCGCCTTGATCTCGGCCTGGAGCCCCCCGACGTCGTTACCGGTAACAGTTGTCATCATCCTACCATTCTATGTGACGACCGCGCCATTTGCGCTTGGCATGGGGAAAGTCGGTTCTGAAATGACCGCCCCTCGACTCCCGTCTCAGCAGCGCCGCCTCGGTGATGAGACGGGCGGTGTCGATGAGATTTGCTTCTTCGGTGGCTCCGGCGGGCAATCGTTTTTCGATCGCCGCCAGCAGGCCGATGCAGGCGCGCAAGCCCTTCGCGGTACGATTGATTCCGGCATGCTCCCACATCACGCTCCGGACGTCGTCTGCTGCCACCTGCGCCGCGCCGCGATCGTCTAGTGGTGGGGCGTCCCAGGATTTTTTCCTCGGGACACCCTTCAATACCGGTGTTGCAATGAGATCCCGGGCAACACGTTCTGCGAAGACCAGGCCCTCGAGCAGTGAGTTGGACGCGAGACGGTTGGCGCCGTGCACCCCCGTGCGCGACACCTCACCGCAGGCGTAAAGGCGCGAAAGACTCGAACGTCCAATCAGATCGGTGACTATTCCCCCCATCATGTAGTGGGCGGCTGGAATCACGGGGATGAGCTCCTTCGAGGCGTCGATTCCGCGCGCCTTGCACAATGCAAAGATGCCCGGGAACCGCTTCCTGAACGAGCTCTTCAGATGGCGCGCATCGAGCCATACTCCACGGCCCTTCGCGCGCTCCCGGAAGATTTCCCGCGCCACGACGTCTCTCGGTGCGAGCTCAGCAAGCTTGTGCCGCTTGAGCATGAACCGGACGCCGTCATCGTTTACCAGCACTGCCCCTTCGCCACGCACCGCCTCGGAAACGAGGGCAAGCGGATTCTCCGGGGTCTCAAGTGCCGTTGGATGAAACTGCACGAACTCCATATCGGCCAGCCGGACACCGGCACGGTGCGCGATTGCGAAACCGTCCCCCGTCGCCACCTGCGGATTGGTAGTGTACTTGTAAACCTGGCCACAGCCGCCTGTGGCGAGAACGGTGGCGTCAGCGATGATTTCAATCGGTACACCCGATTTCATGGCCCGGATTCCGCGGCATATTCCATCACTCACGATCAGGTCCAGGACGCGCGTTCGTTCCAGAACCTCGACGCGTCTGCTGCCCCTGACCCGCTCGATGAGGGTACGCGCGACCTCGGCGCCTGTCTGATCGCCGTGCGCGTGAACGATTCTCCGGCGTGAATGCGCGGCTTCCCGCCCCAGCTTGAATCCACCGCCGGGCTCGAGGTCGAAATCAGCGCCCGCGGTGTGAAGCTCTCGTACTCTTGCCGGCCCTTCTTCCACCAGGATCTCGACCGCTTTCGCGTCGCAGAGCGCCGCCCCTGCGGCAAGGGTGTCCTTGCGGTGCAGCTCCGGTGAATCTCCGGCGCCTAGAGCGGCCGCAATGCCGCCCTGTGCATACGCGGTTGCGCTGTCGAAAAGCGATCTTTTGGTAAGCACCATCACATCGTCATCCGCCGACGCACGCCACGCCGTATGCAGTCCGGCAACTCCGCTTCCCACAACGAGAAAACGTGTTCGAATGCGCTCTGCCATGGCTGAAATCAACGGTGGCCTGTTGCCGATAGAAAGGGGCTGCTCTGCCTTGCAGGGGAACGTCCGGTGGGCGAATATCACTCTGCATGAAGAAACTTTTTGCAGTCGCCCTCGCGCTTGCCCTCGTACATACCGCGCTTCTGTTCGCCGGAGGCCGTGGAGTTGCCGACATCAGCAAGCCCGGGGCGACCGACGTCGGTATCGTGCTGGACGTCGGCGGCCGGGGTGACAAATCGTTCAACGATGGTGCCTACAAGGGCGCCGACAGCGCACTGAAGGAGCTCGGCCCCAATATCCGGTTCATCGAGCCGGGCGATGGGTCGGACAGGGAGGCAGGGCTACGTCTCCTTGCGGCCGAAGGCATGGATCTGGTGATTGGCGTCGGCTTCATTTTTACGGACGATATCACGACGCTCGCAAAAGAGTATCCTGCGGTCGCGTTTGCCGGAGTCGATTACGCCCTGGCGTTCGACGACAAGGGAAACATCATCCCGCCCCCGCCGAACGTCGCGGCGCTCAAGTTTCGCGAGGAGGAGGGCTCCTTTCTCGTCGGTGCACTCGCCGCACTGGCTGGAAACTCCAAAAAAATCGGATTTGTAGGGGGCATGGATATCCCTCTCATCCACAAGTTCGAGGCGGGATACCGCGCCGGGGTCAAAGCGGTCTGTCCCGATTGCACGGTGATTGCGCAGTACGCTGGAGTCACTCCCGAGGCATTCAAGAATCCGACGAAAGGCAAAGAGCTCGCGCTGAGCCAGTATCAGTCCGGTGTGAACGTGATTTTTCATGCATCAGGTTCAACCGGTCTTGGAGTATTCGAAGCGGCGCGCATGAAAAACAGGCTTGCCATCGGTGTGGATTCGGACCAGAACGACGATGCTCCCGGCCACGTTCTCACGTCCATGATCAAGGGCGTAGACGCATCGGTTTACGATGCCATCAAGAGAGTGCAGAACGGCAGCTTCAAGGGCGGCATCTACTCATTCGGACTTGCTGAGGATGGCGTCGGTTACGTTTACGACGATCGCAACAAGGCGTTGATACCCGACGCGGCCCGCGCGCGTGTGGAACAGCTCCGGCAGGACATCATCGCCGGCCGCATCAAGGTGCCCAGTACTCGATGACATCTCAGCCGGCCGGATCTCCGGAAAAACAGGTTCCGGCCATTCTGATGCGGGGCATCGACAAGTCTTTCGGATCCGTGCGCGCGAATCGAGGCGCTTCGCTGGAGGTTCTGAAGGGCGAGATTCACGCGCTGGTCGGCGAGAACGGTGCCGGCAAGTCCACACTGATGCGGATTCTCGGTGGCCTCCAGAAGCCGGATGCAGGGACGCTGGAAATCGAGGGCAGGGATGTCACGGGCTGGACCACCAGCGAGGCGATCGCCGCTGGAATTGGAGTAGTGCATCAGCATTTCATGCTTGTCCCCAGCCTCACTGTGGCTGAAAACGTAGTGCTCGGCCAGGAGCCGGTAAAAGGTTTGCGATTCGACAATGCGTGGGCGGTCGCTGAGGTCGAGACGCTGAGCAAGGAGACGGGGCTGGCCGTGCGCGCGGACCAGAAGGTCGCCGAGCTGTCCGTGGGTGAAGCGCAACGGGTGGAAATTCTCAAGACGTTGTTCAGAGGGGCGAAGATTCTCGTTCTCGACGAGCCTACTGCGGTTCTCTCACCGCCGGAAGTTCGTGACTTGTGGGTAGTCCTGCGCCGGCTCAGGGACGCAGGTAGCACCATCGTTCTCATCACCCATCGGCTTGACGAGGTCGTCGACATCTCGGATGTCATTACAGTCATGCGTAGCGGCGAAACTGTCGACCGGCTCGCGACCGGCTCGACGACACCCGCTCAGATTGCAAAAGCGATGGTCGGCCGGGAGGTGGCGCTCTCGACGCGTCAGGAAATGAGCGAGGGGAATGCTCCCGGGGCAATCGGAGATCATAAGGGAACCCACATAATTACCGGTTCGTCTTCCGCCCTGAATGTCACTGATCTCGTAGTCCGGGGTTCACGCGGGACGTGCGAGGTGGACGGCCTGACGTTCTCGGTGATGCCCGGTGAGATACTGGGAATCGCCGGAGTGGAAGGCAACGGTCAGACCGAACTGATCGAAGCTCTTGCCGGATTGCGTGCCGTCGAATCGGGAAGTATACGGCTGGGTGGACGCGATGTGACATTCGACAATGTCGGGCAACGCCGCGAAGCAGGCCTTTCGCACATTCCCGAAGACCGGCATCGTCGCGGCCTCATCCTCGACTACTCCGTCGCTGACAATCTCGTGCTGGGCCGGCAGCATGAGTTCGCCCGGCGCGGGATTCTCGATGAAGGCCGCATCGCGGGCAATGCCAAGGCTCAAATCGAGGCATTCGACATTCGACCGCCTTCCGCTGAACTTCGGGCTCGATCACTTTCCGGCGGAAATCAGCAGAAGGTGGTGGTGGCAAGGGAGATGGGGCGGCGGTTCTCAGTGCTGCTTGCCTCCCAACCCACCCGCGGTGTCGACGTGGGGGCAATCGAGTTCATCCACTCGCGCCTGCGCGAAGCGCGCGCTGCCGGAAAGGCGATACTGCTGGTCTCGGCAGAACTCAATGAGGTGCTCGCGCTTGCCGATAGAATTGCCGTCATGTACCGCGGCAGGTTCGCAACAGTTATCGGTGCGGCCGACGCCTCTGCAGACTTACTCGGCGAGTACATGATCGGAGCGAAAAAGGAGTCGGTGGCGTGACATCCCGGTTTCGCGAGCAACTGGAGGAAGCGCTGTACCCGCCGCTGGTTGCGCTCCTCGTCGCGCTCATCTGCGGCGATCTGCTGATCATGAGCTACGGCCAGTCGCCGGCAACGGTTTATCGTCTGCTGCTCGAAGGCACGTGGGGCAATGCCTACGGCCTGGGTCAGGTTTTGTACAAGGCAACAACGCTCATTTTTACGGGACTTGCGGTATCAATCGGCATTCGCGCCGGGTTATTCAACGTCGGCGCAGAAAGTCAGCTGGCGGCCGGAGCATTTCTCGCTGCGATGATGGGCCTCGTTCTGTCACCGGCGATTCCATGGATCGTTGCGATTCCCCTCTGCATGTTTGCTGCGGCAGTAGGCGGGGGAATAGTCGGTGCAGTGCCGGGATTTCTGAAGGTCAGGTTTGGCGCGCATGAAGTCATCGTCACGATCATGCTCAATTTCATCGTGCTAGCGCTGCTCAATTGGATCATCGCCAACCATCTGCATGTGCCGGAGACTCTTCATACACCGGCAATTGAAGCCGGCTCGATCTCGCGACTGGACTCGTTCATTCCTGCGTTCCACGGATCGGCGGCCAATCTCAGCATTGTCGTTGCGCTCATTGCGGCGGCAGGGGTCTGGTATTTTCTGTTCCGGAGCCGAGGTGGATTTGAGCTCCGCGCGGTCGGACTGCAGCCCGACGCAGCGGAGTACGGCGGAGTGAACGTTGGCCGGACGTGGTTCAGGACGCTGGCTCTTTCCGGCGTTCTGGCAGGGCTTGGGGGCATCAATTACGTCCTTGGCTACAAGCATTACTACGAAGACGGGTTGGCCGGTGGTGCGGGATTCCTGGGGATAGCGGTCGCCCTCGTTGGACGAAACCATCCGCTCGGAGTAGTACTCGCGGCGCTGTTCTTCGCCACACTTTCGCAGGGTGGATTGGCCATCCATGCGTTTGTCCCCAAGCAGATGGTCGAGGTACTTCAGGGAGTAGTCATCCTCGCCGTTGCCATGTCTGTCCCTGAAGTCCGCCGCGTACTGCGGCTGACTCGTAAGCCGGCTGCTGCGTGAATCCCTTCGATTTCATAACTCAGACGCTGCGTATAGCGGTTCCGTACCTGTTTGCGGCGAGCGGTGGAGTTGTCGCTGAGCGGGCCGGTATCATCACGCTATCGCTCGAAGGCTACATGCTCACCGGCGCGTTCTCAGCGACACTTGGATCGTTCTATTCGGGCAGTGTCTGGATCGGGCTTCTCTGTGGTATCCTGGGAGGCCTGATATTCGGACTTATCCACGCGCTTGCTACCATTCGCTTTCGTGCCGATCAGGTTGTTACCGGAATTGCGGTCAATCTCCTTGCAATTGGAGTGACGAGGTTTTTTCTCAAGCTTGCATTCGATAGCTCGTCCAATTCGCCCCGCATCGACGGGTTCAGAACCAATGTCAGCGCACGGGGATTCGACAATCCGCTGCTATGGCTGGGGCTGATTGTCGCTCCGCTGCTCGCGTTTCTCATTTACCGCACACCTTATGGGCTACGGGTACGCGCTGTTGGCGAACATCCGGAAGCGGCCGAGAGCGTCGGTATCAGCGTCGGGCGGGTGCGTTACGTCGCTGTTGCGTTATCGGGGATGCTCGCCGCGCTCGGTGGCGTTTTCCTCGCTCTCGACCAGCATCAGTTTACCGATCAGATGACCGCTGGTCGCGGATTTATCGCCGTCGCAGCGGTGATCTTCGGTAGATGGGACCCCATACGTGCGGCGCTCGCCTGCCTGTTGTTCGCGGCGGCGGAGACACTGCAGATTCAGCTTCAGGGGAATGAGATCATTGCGTCGCAATTCGTCGAGATGATTCCCTATGTCCTCACCATCATTGCACTCGCGGGAGTGGTAGGCCGGGCAGTTCCGCCGGCCGCGTTGGGAAAGACGGGAGAGTAGCTGATGTTCAGGAAGCTGTTCATCCTCATCATCACCGCCTTCGTTGACATGGTGGGGCTGTTGATGGTGATCCCACTCATGCCGTACTACGCGCGCGAGCTGGGGGCGGGCTCGCTGGCGGTGACGGTACTGGTGGTGGCATTCACCGCCGCCCAGCTGCTGAGCGCGCCACTCTGGGGAAAGTTTTCGGATCGGTATGGCAGGCGTCCGGCCTTGCTCGTGGGGCTCGGCTCGGCCGCACTCGCTTATATCGTCTTTGCGTTTGCCGACTCGCTGTGGCTGCTGCTGCTATCGCGCGTCGTGCAGGGTGCGGGTGGCGGAACGGTAGGCGTGATCCAGGCATATGTCGCCGATGCGACCGAACCGCAGAACCGGGCCAAGGCGCTCGGCTGGTTGTCGGCGGCCACAAATTTCGGTGTTGCACTCGGGCCGCCGATTGGCTCAGTGGCATTGCTCGCCGGACGGAGTGGGCCTGGGCTGATGGCAGCGGCTCTCTGCCTCGTGAACATGGTGTTCGCCTGGCGATATCTGAGTGAATCACGCGATATGGAAGACGCGCGAAACTCGGAGAAGAAGCCGGGTGCGTCGAGGGAGGCGATTCTCTCGGTGGTAAGGCATGCCGGCGATCCGGGCCCGCGTCTGATCTTGATCTATGCAATCGCGATGGGGGCTTTTTCGGGAATCACCGCGATCATGGCGCTGTTTCTCTCGGATCAGTTCGGTATCGGTGAGCAGCGGGTCTGGATCTTCTTTACGTATATCGGGCTGATCTCGGTGATCACGCGGATTGGCGTGCTGGGCCGTGCGGTTGACAGGTTCGGGGAGGCGAAGCTTTCGCGGATCGGGCTGGTGCTGCTGGCCGCTGGCCTCACGGCGGTTCCGCTGGCCGGGAACTTCTTCGTTCTGGCGGTAGCCATTGCGCTTCTTCCGCTGGGGACCGCGTTCACTTTCCCATGTGTTACGTCGCTGCTGACGAAGGTGATATCTGCGAGCGAGAGGGGATTGTATATGGGCGTTCAGCAAACCTATGGGGGAATTTCGCGGATAATCATTCCGCTCTGGGCGGGGTTCGCGTACGATCAGTTTGGCCGGGGGGTGCCGTTTTTTACGTCGGCGGTATTGGTGCTTGGGACGGTGTTTCTGGGGATGCATGTGGACGATGGTCGCCGAACTTCCAAGCCGAAGGTGGTTGCCGGGGAGACGGCGGCTTAGCCGGAGAGCATCGATTCAGTATTGACATTACGCTTAAGTTAGGATATCCTAACTTATCTCTAACCTCGTCCTGAATCCTTCTTGCGGATTTCCTCATCAAATGACATTCGGTAGCGCACAGACCACAAAGTGGATCCTCACCCTCGGCGTGGCGTTCACCAGTTCGATTGGTGCTCAACAGCCCGGTCCACCTCCGGAATCTCCCACGCCGATCCAGGACAATAGCTTCCTCATCGAGGAGGCCTACAACCAGCCCGCCGGCGTCGTGCAGCATATCAACACCTTTTCCCTCGACAGAGACGGAAAATCCTGGGCATATAGCTTCACCCAGGAGTGGCCGCTGTTCAGCCAGCGGCATCAACTGAGCTACACGCTGCCTGTCGAACGAAATGGATCTCCGCTCAACACGGGAGTGGGGGACATCGGGCTCAACTACCGGTACCAGTTGCCAACCGGCCGCGACCATATGCTCGCCGTAGCTCCCCGGCTATCCCTGTTGATCCCGACCGGCGAAGTGCGGACCGGACGCGGATCTGGCGGCGCGGGCGCGCAGTTCAATCTCCCAGTGAGCGCGATGATTTCGCCGACAGTGGTAACCCATTTCAATGCCGGGACGACGTACACGCCGTCAGCGGAGAATGCCAGCGGAGACCGCGGCCCCACGATGAGCTTCAACGCCGGACAAAGCCTGATCTGGCTTGCGAGGCCAGCGTTGAATTTCATGCTCGAACTCGCCTACACCAGCACCGATGCACTACTTGAGGACGGCGGCAACGCCCGAACTAACGAGCTGGTCCTGGCTCCGGGACTTCGCGGCGCTATTAATCTTCCGTCTGGTCTTCAGATCGTCCCCGGGATTGCGATTCCATTTGGGATCGGTACGAGCCGAGGCGAGCGCTCGCTGTTTTTCTATGTGAGCTTCGAGCATTCGTTCACCCGGACTCGCGATGGCGGTAGCGATGACTGAGGACTCTCAGGCGATTTCGCGACGTGGTTTCGTCAGGGCAGGCATCGGAGGCACTGGCCTCATTGGTGCCGCTGCCCTCGGCATAACTCAGGGCGGGTTTGCGCAGGGCGTCGAGTCACTTGGCGCCGGGACCCATACAACGGGGCCCGAGCCGGGCACCCATGTGATGCCGACCGTGGTCGGAGAAGTGGATCACGCGAAAAACGGGTTTAATCCGACCGCGATGCTCACCGACTTCGACGGCGGAAAAGTCAGCACGCTTCCCAGCGGCCAGACTCTCCGCGAATACAATCTCGTCGCGCAGAACCAGACCATCGAGATCGTGCCCGGGGTCGAGTTCGCGGCGTGGACCTACAACGGCCGCATTCCGGGTCCGACTATCCGGGTAACCGAAGGCGACCGCGTGCGCATCACCATGGTCAACGCCAGCGATCATCCGCACAGTACCCATTTCCACGGTGTCCACCCGGGGCTCGTCGACGGCGTGTTCGACATGCAGTCCGGAGTCGTTCAGCCAGGCGGTCGTCACACCTATGAATTCGACGCCGAACCGTTCGGGCTTCACCTCTACCATTGCCACACCGCGCCACTCGCCAAACACATTGCGAAAGGGCTCTACGGCACTTTCATCATCGATCCAAAGGGAGGAAGGCCTGCGGTCGATCGTGAGATGGTGATGGTCATGGCCGGATACGATGTCGATTTCGACGGGGCCAACGATTTCTATCTCGTCAACGGAATTCCCTTTCATTACGATCACGGCAAACACCCCATCACACTCCGAGTCGGCGAGAAGGTGCGCGTTTACCTCGTCAACATACTGGAGTACGACATCGCCAACTCGTTTCATCTTCACGCGAACTTCTTTCACTACTTCCCGACCGGCACGAGTCTCACGCCCGCCGAGTTCACCGATACCATCGCACTGATGCAGGGCCAGCGGGGAATACTGGAGTTCAGCTACAAGCATCCCGGGCGCTACATGTTCCACGCCCACAAGACAGAATTCGCCGAGCTGGGATGGACCGGCGTGTTCGAAGTTTCGGCATGACGCCGGCGACTGCGGCGGGTCCGCGGACTGTGCACACACCGGACGCATCGGGCCAACCGGCCGCATCGGGCCAATCGGACACATCGGACAGGTCGGACACAACAACCACCACTGGCGCGCCGGCACGAACTGGCCGGATAGGACGCACCCGATCCGCGAAACTGTTGCTGTTCTTCGCGCCACTGCTCCTGCTCGGCGTAGTCATCGCCCTATTCGTCTACACGAGTGGAGCCGGTCTCAACGTCACACCCGCCGCGCCGATCGAGAGTGTGCAGTTCGGACGGACGGAGCTCACCCCCGGAATAATCCGGATCCATCTCCGCAACACCAGCCCCCAGGCGATAAGGGTCGCTCAGGTCAACATCAACGACGCCATCTGGCCATTTGCAATTACTCCGAGCCGCGATGTCGCGCGACTGGGCGGTGCAACCTTGACGCTCAACTATGCCTGGGTTCATGGCGAGGCCTACGACATCGCGGTACTGTCCAGCAATTCGGTGGCATTCACCACTGCCATCGAAGTCGCGGCCATCACTGCCACAACGACTGGCTCGACGCTCTGGAGCTTCACGCTCATTGGGCTCTACGTAGGAGTGATCCCGATCCTGCTCGGCATGTTCTGGCTGCCGTTGCTTCGCGAGCTTGGACCGCGGACGATGACATTTCTCATGGCGGCGACGGTGGGACTGCTCATCTATCTCGGGCTCGACGCAACAGTTGAAGCGCTTGAGATTGGCGGGCTGCTCGGCGGCGCGTTTCAGGGAACCGGAATTGTCGGCATCGGCATCGTCGGAACGTGGCTGCTGCTCGACGCAATCGGACGCCATCAGCAGAGCGTTACGCGGAGCGAATCGGGACAGCGCATGTCGCTGGCGGTGGTGGTCGCCGTTGGAATCGGTCTTCACAACCTTGGCGAGGGGCTCGCCATCGGCGCTGCATACAGCGTCGGTGCCGCGGCGCTCGGAACGTTTCTGGTGGTGGGATTCATCATTCAGAACATCACCGAAGGGTTGGGGATCGTCGTCCCGATCGCGAAGGACCGCCCATCACTGCGATCACTTGCACTGCTTGGATTGATCGGCGGCGCGCCCGCGATAATTGGCGCGTGGATAGGCGGGCTGGTTTCTTCGCAGGCGCTCGCGGTGTTGTTCCTGTCGATCGGCGCGGGCGCGGTCTTTCAGGTCGCGTGGTCGATCGGCCGGAACATGCTGTGGAAGGAGACGGGCGAGCGATCCGCGCCGCTGGTAACGTTTGCCGGTGTGCTCGCGGGAATGCTGACGCTCTATGTGACTGGGATAGTGATCAAGTAATGCTGCTTCACGCTCCGGGTTCCGCCCGCGCACCAATATCAACGACAATGCCGCGCCATCTTCCCTGATTGAATCGCAGCACGCTCAACGCGCAACGGATTGCGTGGCCGACGAGGATGGCAACCCATATGTCGATTGGATCCAGCGTACCCGTTCTCTGAATCACGAAGCAGATACCGAGCGGAAAGACGACCTGGGAGATGATCGAGATATATAGCGGGCTCTTCGTATCCCCGGTTCCCTGCAGACCACCGGTGTAGGTGAGCGCGACGGCAATGAAGAATCCGGAAATGCTGAGAACGCGAAGAAGCTGCGTGCCGATAGCCACTACAGCCGGCTCATTCATGCTGAAAACAGCGAGTAGCTGTTCCGGAAAGAAGAAGAAAAATATCCCGACAAATGCGGCTCCACCGATGGCGATACGGGCGGCCACGTGCACCGCCTGATCGGCCCGGTCTGGCTTGCCCGCGCCCAGGTTTTGCCCCGCTACAGTCGCTGCGGCTCCCATCAGCCCGATCGACGTCCAGGTGATGAAGGAAAACAGCTGCGAATACGACACCGCAAACGCCGCCTGCGCCGCCGCACTTTGAGCCAGAGAACCGATGAACGCCATCATCAACACACCTCCGACATTCATCGCAATCCCCTGCACACCAGTGGGAAGGCCGTATCGGAAAAGCGACTTGATGATCGCCCAGTCAGGAGCGAGGCTGCCTCCGCGTGGGAAGCGCACCACCCATCCCCCATGCCAGAGCTTGAACACCGAATAAAGCGCGACAAGGCCAGCGGCGATTGACGTCCCCATCGCGGCGCCGGCAGTACCAAAAGCAGGGATGGGCCCCAGTCCACTGATAAACACGACGTTCAATAAAATATTCAGCACCGTCATCGCGATGCCGAGCACCATCGGTGTGCGCGCGTCGCCCGCGGAGCGCAGCGCTCCACTGAGCATGTAGAAAACGAGCATGCCACTGCTGAACATGAACATGATGCGGAGAAACGGCAGCGCTTCAGCTTTCACCGCGGGAGCAGCGTTGACGAGGTCGAGCAGCGCGGGTGAGCCGAAGTACCCAACAGGCGCCATGATCACCAGTGAAATACCGATCGCGGTGAGGAATGCCTGATAAACGGTTCGGTCGACCTTGTCTTCCTCACCTGCTCCCGCAAACCGCGCGACGAGCACGCTCATGCCGGTGAATACGGACATGATGAAAACGATGACAACGATGAATATCTGAAACGCGACGCCGATTGCGGCATTGCCGTTGAAACCAACGAGGTGCCCTACGAGCACGTGATCGATGATTCCCTGAAGACCGCCAATGATATTGGTCAGCATGGTAGGCCATGCCACTTTCCATACCGCGGCGGTTAGTGGTCCCTCGACGATCGATCGGTCGTAACGGCCACCGGTTCGCGACGTTGGAGGCGCAGATTCGGCGGCGGTGCCGGACTGTACCGCAACTTTGTCCACTGCCTCCGGATGTTCCGGTCCGGGTTGCGCCATGCTACGCCATTCGCTCCTCGAGACCGCGTGCGGCGAACGTCATGATCAGCACCAGTACGATCAGCAGCACACTGTACGACGCTGCGGTGCCAAACGCGAGTGCACGGAGCTGCGCGAGAATCTCTATCGATATCGGTCTGTTCGCGTGCGTGTACAGAACGACTCCGGCGACGAACTCACCGACGGCTGTAACAGCAGCAAGCAGGGCTCCAGCCACCAGGCCGGGGCGAGCGGCCGGAAGCACCACGCGTTTCATCGTCAGCCACCATGAAGCCCCAAGGCCACGTGCGGCGTCCTCGAGCGACGGATCGAGCTGTCTCAATGAACCCTCGACCGCCGTCGACACGAGTGGAATCCCTCTGATGAAGTACGCCAGCGGCAGGATCCAGAACGTACCCACCA
Source organism: Gemmatimonadaceae bacterium (assembly GCA_037721215.1). Lineage (NCBI taxonomy): Bacteria > Pseudomonadati > Gemmatimonadota > Gemmatimonadia > Gemmatimonadales > Gemmatimonadaceae > Gemmatimonadaceae bacterium. The sequence continues at coordinate 94,924 of JBBJNV010000006.1, read as the reverse complement.
GCAGGACTCGTCCTGCTCCGGGATCGTTCCTGTTGAAGGTCGCCGCCAGTCCAAGCGCAATGGCCGTAGCCGGTATCGCCCACGGCAGTGCCACCAGAACTTCGAGCAGCCGCCTCCCGTTGAACTTGCGCAGAACGATGAGATAAGCCGCTACAGAACAGACCACAACGTTCGCTGCCGTGGCCACCGTCGCCATCGAAACACTGTTGACTATCGGTCGCCACAACTGGGGATCAGTAAACAACTGCCGGTAGTTATCGAGTGTGTATTGTGGAGGCAGAACCTGAGTGGTCCATGCGCCATCGACAGCGAATGACACCAGTACTACCATCAGATGCGGAAGGATAAGCACTACTACCACGACGGCGGCCATTACGGCCGCGATCACCGCGGCCCGCCGCGAGCCGACAGCCTTTCTGGTTGCGCTTCCCTTTCCGGATGATGTGTATTTTCGCTTTCGTTCGAGCCACCGGAATAACGCCAGGCCCGCCACCGCGCTGATCGCGAGAACAGTCGTCTCCACATATGCGAGCCCCAGCGAACCGTTGAGCTTCGATGCGACGATCTGGGTGGACAGCACTCTGATCCCGCCGCCAAAGACATACGGCGCCGAGAATGATCCGAGGGAGGTCATGAACACGAGCAGCATCGACCCCGCCAATGCGGGCGTCAGAAGAGGAAGTGTCACGCGCCGCAACCTGGTCCATGAGCTCGCCCCGAGCCCTGAGGCCGCTTCGTCGAGAGTGGTGTCGAATCGTTCGAGCCCGGCCGACACGAACAGAAACACGTAGACATACATGGTGTACGCGTGCACGAAGATGATCGCCCACACGCCAGTGAGTCTCCAGGGCGCCTCGTCCATTCCAAAGATTGTCTGCACGGTGCGCGTTACAATGCCGCTTTCGCCGTAGAGGAATAGAAATGCAATCACTCCGACCAGTGGAGGCAGAGCTGCCGGAAGGGTTGCCACCCCGCGGAGAACCTTTCTTCCCGGAAACTCAAAGCGACTCAGCAGAAACGCGAGGGGAACTCCGATCATCAGCGACGCCACGACGGACGCCAGCGAGATCACGATGCTTGTTGTAAGCGCTTCGCGGTCTGAGGGGCTGGCCAGGAATTCACGCCAGTGGCCGAGGCCGTTTTCAAAGCTGCCGGCAATGACGGCGATATTGGGAAACGCCACGGTCCACATCAGCAACACCAGAACCGGAAACGCAAGCAACCAGTTGCTCCGGGACGCGCGACTACTCACGCGAAAACAACGGCCTTATCGCAGCGATCAGTCACGCGCAAACCCGACGGGAGTTTCATCGCCTCAGTCACCATATACCACTGGCAACGGCTCGCGAATCACCCTTACTCCCGTCGTGTCCCCTTCGCGCAACCCCATCTTCGGCGAAGCGACCTCAACAGTGACGTCGTCTGCAAGCTTCACTTTATAGATTGCACTTCCCCCTGTGAAACGGCGGTCGACCACCTGGCCGCGCCATGTGTCGTGGTTCTCCGAAGAATCGAGGTCGAGAGCATCTGGACGGAAAACGACGAGCGGCCGGCCCCTCTGGCCATTGCTCGCCTGCGAACGCGTTGCCGCGAATTCCATTCGGCGTCCACCCACCGTGACCGCCACCCGCTCTCCCAGCTCTTCGCCCGGCAGAATTGTCGCCCGTCCTATGAACCGCGCTACTTCGAGCGATTCCGGCCGGTCGTAGAGATCATCGGATCTGCCAATCTGAAGGAGCCTTCCCTTCCGGAGCAGAGCGATCCTGTCGGCGATCGCGAACGCATCCTCCTGATCGTGCGTCACGAATAACGCCGGCACTCCGACCCGGTGCAGCATCGATCGCAGCTCGTCGCGCGTGCTCTGCCTCAGTGTCGGATCCAGGTTGGACAAAGGCTCGTCGAGGAGCAGAACACTGGGCTCGATCACCAGTGCCCGGGCAAGTGCAACCCGCTGCTGTTCTCCTCCGGACAGCGACTGAATGCCTCGTTTACCGGCCCCGCCCAACCCAACTGATTCCAGCACCTCGCGGGCACGGGCGAGACGGGTCGTGCGGTCCACGCCCCGAGCCTCGAGCCCAAACGCCACATTCTCCTCGACAGGCATGTGTGGAAACAGCGCGTAATGCTGAAACACCATTCCGAATCCGCGTTTCTGCGGCGGCAGTGACGTGATATCCCTGCCGTCCAGCAATACCTGACCCGCGTCCGGTGTTTCGTATCCCGCGGTAATTCTCAGCGTCGTTGTTTTTCCGGAGCCGGACGCGCCTATTAGTGCCAGCAGCTCTCCTGCGGGAATATCGAGCGAAACATTGTCGACGGCTGCATGCTCCCCAAAGCGGCGGGTGATTCCGCGCAGCGCCAGCGCGCCGCCGCCGTCACTCACTTATTGCGTCCGCTGTTCCTGATATTCGCGTCCCAGTACTTCATCCAGTCGTTCAGATTTTCGGCCATCACTTTCCGGTCTACAGGCATCGGCTTGATCTTCGCCTTCGCATCCTGAATCCACTTCGGCAGCGAGGCGGCGGGAATGTCGGTGCGGGCAGGTATTCGCAGAAACTTGTCCGCCGAGGCGATGAGTGCCTCGGGAGTTGTGACGAACTCGTAGTACAGCTGCGCCTCTTTCATGCGTTCCGTTCCGCGAACCACCGCGATGCCGTCTACCAGCAGCGGTGTTCCGCTCGACGGAATGACATAATCCACCGGAATCTTGAGACGTTGCTGCAACGTCGCGATATCCGGCATGTCCCAAAGTGTAATGACGCCTTCCTGCCTGCCGAGCTTCTGGTACAGAATGGTGGGATTGAGTACGTATTCACGTGTATTCGCGTCGAGTTTGCGCAGCCACGCATACCCCTGCTCCGGCGAGCCCGTCCGTGCTACTGAGCGGGCGATGATGGCTCCGAAAATCGCCCGCATCGTGCCCGAGGCGATCGGGTCGCGGATGAGAATCTTTCCCTTCCATTTCGGATCGAGCACATCATCCCAGTCCTTTGGCGCGTCAGCACGCGATACTGCGGCTGTGTTGTATCCGATGACTTCCGGCGTCAGATACGTACCGTACCAGTGATCGCCACCGTCACGTCCTTCGACGCTCACCGAGTTCGACCATGTGGGGATATACGGCTGGAGCAGGTTCTCTTTCGTCGCGCGGTCAAATGCCTCAGCCGGCGCACCGAACCAGATATCTGCCTGCGGATTTGCCGCTTCGGCCCTCACGCGGTCGAGGACTTCCTGGGATCCCATGTCGACCCACTGCACGTCGATAGTGGGATTCGCTTTTTCGAATCCCTGCTCGAAATATCCAAGCAGATCCTTACCGTGCGGAGAATACACAGTAAGAACCGTTCGCTCGTCACTGCTGCAGGAGATTGTGACGAGTCCCGTCGCAATCGTTATCGCCAGTCGCAACTTTTCTGACGAACGACGCAGGCATCCACTGAGCGGCATGCGCCTGCCTTCTTCGTTCCGCCGCCATGACTTCATGCCTTCGCGTCTTCGTGGCAGATTCAGCATGTCGGTATTCATCGCGCCCTTTCTCCCTTCATGGAAAGAAGATTCACGAACAGGCGTGTTGCGCCGGTGACTCCAACCGGCAACTGTCTGAAAAATGCCAGCGTTGTATAGATGTACATCCCCCTCCCGTACGGAGTGATGAGCACGGCTCCGCGGTTAGCGGCTTCCCCCGGATCATTCATCGCGAGCAGCGGACGATACCGCGCGTCGAATGTACGGGGCATGTACAGTCCCCGCTCCTGAACCCAGCCGTCGAAATCGGAACTGGTAATGCGGTTAGGATAGCCCAGCGCAGGCGAGCCCGCATCGAGGATGGTGACAGGAACGTTTTCCTCGGTAACGCGATCGTGAGGCCGGGTGATGGTGATCGGATACGGCATGACCCCTTCCCGCATCATTTCGTATTGACCGAATTGAACGACCAATGTGCCTCCGCGCATGGCGAAGTCGAGAAGATATGGATTATTGCTTATCAGCTCCCGGTTTGATTCGTAGGCGCGGGGCCCGACGACGACCGCCGTGAAGCGAGACAGATCGACGGTGGGTATCGAGGCTGCCTCGACCACCGTCACCGGGATGCCAAGCTGCGCGAGTGCCGGCGCCACGTTGTCACCGACACCAGGGACATAGGCAACACGCAAATTTGCGGGAACAGCGACGTCGATAGTCGCCATTCGCACTTCTGCACGCCGGTACTGCCGCTGCGGAGTGATGTGCTCGTAATCGATCGGCACGAATCCGGAATTGTATGTGGTCCCATTCATCGATGCAGTAGCGCTGATCACGTGAACGCCGGCGGCAAGGCGGCCCCGCACTCGAAAGCTGATCGTTCTCGTGCCTCCAGAATCCAGGGGCACTACTCTCGACGCTGAATCGGCCGTCAGTCCGGCCGGCAGCACCAGCGACACCGTAACCGGCTGCCTTCGCATCAATGCCGACCGGAGCGTTACGTTGAAAAACTTGTCGAGAGGCGCACTGGCTCTCGATATCTCGACCGGCCGATCAAGGGCCACACTGATGGAGGGAGTTACCGCGAGTGGACGTTGCACTTCCCCCCGAATTGCGTCGGCGAAGCGGAACACGATGGGGACACGCACCTCGACCGGAGCTGCACCGGCAATTGAGACCGGCACCCGCAGCCACTCACTTTTCTCGCGCTCGTCTTCCGATATCACGCCGATAGGGGGCGCGAAGAGATCTCCCCGTCTTGGAACGGCGAGCCACCACGGCTGGGTGATTGGCACGCCCCGCACGTATGTCATCCACCGATAGCTGCTGTCCGATGCAACCACAATCATCGTACCGGACCCACCATTGCTGTCGCCTGCAGAACGCGGAATGGAGACCGGTGATCGAGACCGGTTGAACACGGTCACAGTAACGTTGGCGCTGTCGCCCAATGCCAGGTGCCGCCGGTCGGCAATTGCCTCCACCGCAACCCCCGCTGCTGTGATCGCGCCAGCGGCGTCACCCGCGGAACCTGCTGCTGGAATGCCCTCGAGTCCGTCGAAAATGCCTTGTTCTGTTTTGGCGTCAGAACTCTCGTTTACCCGGCTCTGCTCGCGGCGCAAATAGTCCCACACGACCCCTTTCCGCTGCAGACTTCCGAAACCCTGAGACTTGTGCTGAGACCGGCTCTCACCGGCAATCTCTGCATACGATCTGCCCAACGCTGAGTTGTATTCGCCGACATTGAAGCGAAGCGTGGCCGCGTCGGGCGCGAAGCGCGCCGCCTGATACAGCTTTAGGGGAGACCACGCCGGTCCAAACCTGTTCGCCGGGAACTTTATAGTATCCGACGCCACCTGGTACACTTCCCTGGTGATGATGCCGGATACCTGGTGCTGGCCATGTCCGTCACGCGGTGTACCAGAGAAAATCGATACGATGACATGCGGCCTGAACGCGCGAACGACTTTGACGACATCGTTGAGCAGAGAATCTCTGGGCCAGTGCGCAAAGGTTTCAGCTGCATTCTTGGAAAAACCAAAATCGTATGCTCTCGTAAAGAACTGGTGCGCGCCGTCGACACGCCTCGCCGCGAGCAGCTCCTCGGTGCGGATTATTCCCAGCGCCTCGCCCAGCTCATTTCCAATCAGATTCTGGCCGCCATCGCCACGAGTGAGTGACAGATAAGCCGTTTCGGCGCGGCCGCCGCGCTGTAGCCAGGCGATCAGCTGCGTATCCTCATCATCAGGATGTGCACCGATTACCAGCACGCGACGCGCGTCGGTTTCCCATTCCGACCCCACTGTTCCCCACGCAACCGCGCCGCGTTCCCGGGAGAACAGGGATCGCGGCGCAGCCATCACCATCAATGCAAAAAGAGCAAGGACTGCTCGCGTCATGTTCTCTTCGTGTTTGAGAAACCTGCCCCGCTGTCCGACATCCAGCACCGTGAATCACCCAGCGGCGTGATTCGGAAACTGCGAGTCAGGTTCTGCTCGACTCCATACCGCGCCGACGTGAACCGGCCAGAGCCTGCACCGGCGCCACGACCTCGGCAACGACCCGCTCCTGCTCGATCTTGTGCGCAGACGCATAACCTTCAGCCGGACTGGCCCGATCAGGACGGCCCGAGTACCGGACGATCATCGCATTACCAGTCGACACTCTGAGCCGCGGCGACACGTAAGTCCACCCACCCATGTTCTTTGGCTCTTCCTGAGCCCACACCACTTCTTCGGCCGAAGGGTAAAGATCAACAATCCTGGCGACATCCTCGTGCGGCCACGGATAAAGCTCCTCCACACGGACAAGCGCGACGTGAGGCGCTCGCCGGGCCGCGAGATCGTAATAAATCTTGCCCGTGCAGAAGACGAGCCTCGTCACCGCTTCCCGGTCGAGCGAGGCAACGGGATCGTCAATCACCGGCAGGAACCCGACATCGGCAAGATCGGTGAGCTTCGATGCCGCCTCCGGTAGCCTCAACAGACTTTTCGGCTGCATCAGCACCAGCGGCCGCCTCCGCCCCGCCACCGCCTGACGCCGCAGGGCGTGATAGTACTGTGCCGGGGTGGACAGGTAAGCCACCGTCATGTTCCCCTCTGCGCACGACTGCAGAAAACGCTCGAGCCGCGCACTGGAATGCTCGGGTCCCTGCCCCTCATATCCGTGCGGCAGAAGCAGGACGATACCCGAATTCTGCCCCCATTTCGCACGATCCGAAATGATGAACTGATCGATTATCGGCTGCGCGACGTTCACAAAGTCCCCGAATTGCGCTTCCCACAGCACCAGCGACTGCCGCATTGCGGTGCTGAATCCGTACTCGAATCCGAGCACCGCCGTCTCGGACAACGGACTGTTGTGGATCTCGAATCGGGCTTTCGCTTCCGGTAGATGTTGCAACGGAATGTGAGTCTCGCCAGTGTCGGCGTCGTGCAGAACTGATTGACGGTGCGAAAACGTACCGCGCTCCACGTCCTGCCCGGTGAGCCGCACGGTCACCCCATCGACGAGCAGTGAGGCAAACGCGAGCGTTTCTGCATGACCCCAGTCGATGCTGGCCGCTCCGCCCATTGCCTCGCGGCGCCGCAGCAGTGTTTTCGCCAGCCGGCTGTTGGGTTTGAAGTCCCTGGGCCAGCTGAGTAACTGTTCGTTCAGCGCGACGAGCTGCTCCGACCGCGGCGCGTGCCCTGCCTCGGGTGCCGCATCAGACGGTGGTTCCCCGACGATTCGCTCACCGTCAACGGGTTTCTCTCCGTCGCTCGGCGTCGCACCGGTCTGGATTCTCTCGAACTTTTCAGCGATCTCGCTATCCAGCGCCTGCACGTCGACATCCGTCACGATGCCCTCCGTAACGAGCCGTGCCCCCCAAACCGCACGAGGCGTCGGATGCGTGCGAATCTGCGTGTACATGGCGGGCTGCGTGAACGCCGGCTCGTCGGTTTCATTATGGCCATGCCGGCGGTAGCCAACCAGATCCACCAGAAAATCCTTGCCGAACCTGGCGCGATAAGCGACGCCTAGCCGCATCACACGGATGCAGGCACCCGCATCTTCGGCATTCACATGAACAATTGGAACTTCAAATCCTTTCGCAAGATCGCTGGCGTAGTGCGTCGATCGCGCGTCGACAGGATCAGTAGTAAAACCGACCTGATTGTTGGCGATAATATGAAGAGTCCCACCCACGCGATACCCGTTCAGCCTCGACATATTGAACGTCTCGGCGACCACTCCCTCCCCGGGAAACGCAGCATCGCCATGTATGCAGACCGGTACCACGGCTGACTCGTCGCGTTCACCGCCGCCGGCGATAATTGCCTGTCGTGCCCGTGCAACTCCCTGCAACACAGGGTTGGCGAACTCCAGATGGCTCGGGTTCGGAATGAGCGACACCACGACTTCGCGCCCGCCAACCTTCCGCTTCCCCGTCGCACCGAGGTGATATTTCACGTCACCCGTTTCACTCTCGGCAGTACTCGAAGCGTGTTTCCCTTCGAATTCGCCAAAAATTGTCTTGTACGGTTTGCCCAGCACATGAGCGAGAACATTGATCCGTCCGCGATGCGCCATGGCGATCGTCAGCTCTGTCGCGCCTTCCCCCGCGGAACTTTCGATTGCGGCATCGAGCATTGGCACGAGCATGTCCGTGCCTTCGATAGAGAAGCGCTTGTAGCCCTGGTATGCGCGGCCGAGGAATCGCTCGAGGCCGTCGACTTCAGTCAGCCGCCGAAGCACTGCCTTGTTTTCATCGGCGCTCAAGGGCTCGTTCAATCGTCCTTCTTCGATCTGATCCTTGATCCACTCGCGCTCGCTGGCCTGGCCAAGGTGATCGAACTCAAATCCGATATTACTCGAGTAGAGCGATCGGAGCCGCGAAACGACGTCCGCTGCGGTTGGTTCGGAAGATCGCAACACCTCGCCTGGAATTGCCGCGAGATCCCCCTCGGTCAGGCCGTGGAACTCAAGCGTCAGCTCCGGCGTGCCCGGCGGCCGGTTACCAAGCGGGTCAATCTCGGCGGCAAGATGTCCGAACGCACGAATGGAATCAACGAGGGCTGCAGCAGCGGCGGCTTTTTTCAACAGCGCTGTGCCGGCTTGCTGTGGCTTACCGGCGGTAAGCGATTCGGCAAACCGGAAAAACTGACGCCATGATTCGTCGACCGCTGCACGATCGCCAAGGTATGACTCGTACATCTCGGCGATGTACCCGTCATTGAAAACGCTCGTAATCGGATCGCTCGACATTTTTCTAATTTAACGCTGGCGGCGGGCGAACGAAGAGCGCAGCCGACATCAGTACCCGCGGCTGTTCACTCGTTGAGGATGACCGGATCGCCCAGCGCAACCCGGCCGGGTTGAACTGTCGATCCATACACGCCAAGGCATGCCTCGCGCTTCTGGGCAATAGCTCGGAGGATCGCCGGGTCTCTCTCTATCGTCAGCGGATCGACGTTGACCATCACACACCGCTTGTCCCGCTTGTCGACGCGCATTGTCATCCCTCCAACATGCAGCACTCGTCCAACCCAGGAGTCCTCAGAGTAAGGCGCTCCCCGCGATGCATCGATGATGAGGTTGGGCCGGAAGCGCTGGATGTCGAGTTCGCGCCCGACGAGGCGACTGAGTGCAGCGACTGTCTGAATAGTCATGAGCGCGAGGGGCATGGTGTCGAATACTCCGAGGTCATGCTTGATCGCGCGCACGCCGCCGCCGAGTGCGGCGGCCAGCTCGGGGTCGACTGTTTCGAGATCGCGACCGTGGGGCGTCCGTACCATCGTGGGGGATGTGTCCGGGCGGTCGGGGTCCGAGAACCATGGCCGGAAGCGCCACATATCCGGCCGCTCCCGGATTGTCAGCCACGGGAAGCCACTTCGGCCCTTGTCGTTCTGGACGAACGCCCATCGGCGGTCGCCGGCCAGGCCGTTCCAGGAAACATCCACCGCCTGCAGCGGCTCGCCGAGCATCGACTTGACCGGGTAGCGCCAGAGTGCCACCACCCGGCCCGCTTCGACGCCAGGCGTCATTCAAGTATCTGGCTGCGCGACCTGTTCGAGTGACCCAGAGGCAACGCGGCTGCTGCCGATGCATTTCCGCTGGAGCACGAAGAAGGCGACGCAGCGGTCAGAATCCGCTGCGCCATTTCCCGCTGAAGCGTTGGCAGATACAGAAACCCCGCAATGCCGTTTACATCCAGCAGGTGCGCTTCGTCCGGGCGCCTCGATAGGCTTACGGCAATGACAGCCGTCCGCGAAAGGAGCGCGTCATTCTCCCAGCAGTTGAGAGACAGCGTTGCCAGCAGCTCATAATCGCAGATCACGATGTCCGGGGCTCTGTTGCTTGCCGCCGTTACTGCGTCGGCAAGCCCCGTTGCCGCTCGAGTCGAAAATCCAATAGCCTGGAAATACCGCGCGTAGTGGTCGCTCAACATCGGATGGCGGCCGACACAAAGGGCAAAAATATTTGAAAGTTCCCTCGTCACAGTCCCATCGTAGGGCTTGGTTCACGGGTACACAAGGGGAAACCTGGCACCGCTTTGTCACAAAAAGTGGACAGATCTGCCGGACACTGAGACAAGTCAGATCCGCAACTCTCATTGTTGCGATTTGGGGGGGCGGCTCGGGGCACTGCCAATTTGACACAAAAACGCCCCGTACATCAGGTACGAGGCGTTGGTGTGTCCTGCACTTCCGGATTCTCACCCCGTGCTCCGCTAAAAGGCTCGGAGCGCACAGGGAAACCGGTTGGCTTAACGGCGCTGGACGTCCACGTTGTTGCCGATGACGCCACCCAGGACTGCTCCGGCAACACCACCAATAACGGCACCCTTGACCTTGTCACGGCTGGTCGTTGCGCCGATCACGGCTCCAGCAGCTGCGCCAATCGCAGCGTCACGCTTGGTGTGCTTTACAATGGTAGTCCGCCGCGGGGCAGGGGCAGAATATGTCCCGGACGAGCGCGATCCCGAGGCGCGGGACGAGCCCGACGACCGGCTGCTGCTCCGCCTCGCTACCGGACGGTCACGATAAACGATTCTCTCCCGAACCGGCGCTGCGTAAGCAACCGGCGCCGCAGCATAGCCCAGCGGGGCAATTCCCTGCGAAGCGTAGGCCCGCTCTGCAGCAGAAACGCTATCCATCGCCATATAGGGCCGCGCTTGCGCCGCGAGGGTCAGGTCCGCATTCAGGGCCTCATCGATGTTGCTTTTGCTGTCTTCGCGTCCGCAGGCGACTGTCAAAATGGCTGCGGGGACCAGTAAGAACTTGCTGAATGAAACCATGTATCCTCCTGAATTGACGGCCGCGGCACGCGGCCAGACATCATGTAGAGGCAGGGTCTATGCCACTCGCTCGCCGGCCTGGCCCACTGTCTCAACCGGTTTATCTTCAATTTCGAGAACCTTTGGTCGGCCTTCAGCCGGCAGGACCAACCGGAACGTGCTCCCTTCGCCCGGAACCGACTTCAGTTCCAGGGTGCCATCCAGGAGCGTGGCCAGTCTGCGAGAGATAGGCAGGCCGAGACCAGTACCCAGATGCTGGGTGGGCGATACCTGCACGAACTCCTCGAAGACGCGCAGCTGATCGTCCTCGGTGATCCCCTCGCCCTGGTCGGTTACTGAAATCGAGACGCCCCCGCCATCCAGCTTTGCGCAATCGACGCGGATAGGCTTTTTCTCGCCGAACTTGATCGCATTCGACAGAAGATTGAGAAGAATCTGACGGACGCGGCGAGGGTCCGTGATGATCGAGACGGCTTCCGGAGGATGCTCGAAAGTGAGCTCTGTACCATGCTCGTCGGCAAGAGGGCGAACGGTGACAAACAAATCTTCAATCAGATGAGTGACATGAACCGGCTGTAGAGCAAGCTCGATCTTTCCCGCTTCGATTTTCGAAAGATCGAGCACGTCGTTTACCAGCTCCAGAAGATGGCGCGCAGCTTTCAATGTGCGCTGCAGGCCTTCGGTCTGCTTTTCGTTCAGCGGACCGTAGATGTTGTCTATCAGAAGGGTGCTGTAGCCGATCACTGCGTTGATCGGTGTCCGCAGCTCGTGGCTCATCGATGCGTAAAACCTGTTTCGGACACCCATTGCCTGCTCGAGCTCTTTCTGCCGGGAGTGCAGCTGGTTGTTGAGTTCGGTGAGCTGTGCGGCTGACTTTGCCTCTGCCTCGAGAAGCTCGGCGCGGTGCTGGAGTTCCAGCTCGCGCTTCTCGCTGTCGGCGAGGAGCTCCGCCTGTTCCTTGATCTGTTGCTGTTTGAGAAAGAGGTCGACGAACACGGCGACTTTCGATCGCAGGACGTCGGGGTTGAATGGCTTGAAGACGTAATCCACCGCGCCCATCGAGTAACCCTTGAAGACGTACGCGTCTTCCTTGCTGATGGCGCTGAGGAAAATGATCGGGACAAATCGCGACCTTTCCCGCGACTTGATGATCTGCGCGACGTCGAAGCCGTTCATATCCGGCATTTGAACATCAAGGAGTATGGCCGCAAACTCGTGCTGAAGAACCGATTTGAGTGCCTCGGCCCCGGAATGCGCATGGACGAGTATCTGGCCAAGCGGTTCGAGTATGGCCTCGAGGGCAAGAAGGTTTTCAGGTCGATCGTCGACGAGAAGCAGGCTGACCCGCGGATCGTCCGGCATTATCGCTTCCCGCCCGGTATGGCAGCAGCGCCGGTGACCATCGAGACAAGATGCTTTGCCAGCTGGGGGAGCGGCACTACGTCCGCCTCCGGAACAGCCCGGCGTGCCGCTTCGGGCATCACCGGACTCTCGGCGCTGGACGGATCCTGAATTATCGCTTTGCCACCACGATCGACGATATGACGAAGGCCGCGGGACCCGTCGTCGTTGGCGCCCGTCAGAACGACGCCGATCGTCGAGAACGGATAAGTATCGGCGGCGGAGAAAAATGTGACGTCAATTGATGGTCGGCTGAATCGCACCAGCGGATCGGTGGTAAGCGTTAAATGCCCAAGGTCGACGAGCATGTGGTAGTTGGCTGGCGCGACGTAGATACAGCGAGGTTCCAGCGGCTCTTTATCTTCCGCATCCACGACACGAAGTGACGTGGCGTCCTGCAGAAGCCCCGCCAGGAGATTGTCGGCGTGCCTGCTGCGATGCTGCACCACAGCCAGCGGAACTCCGAAATCGGATGGCAGTGCGCCGAGGAGCATGCTCAGTGCGGCGAGCCCGCCCCATGACGCGCCTATCACAACGATGGACGGCTGCTGCATCACCGCGCCTTCCGGTAGATCTTGTCCGGACCGTTGATCTGCTCATAGCGGTCCTCGTGGGGCGAAAACCGAAGCGACTCCCTGTTGCCGACCGCCAGAATTCCAAACATCGCGAGACTTTCATAAAAGAGCCTATGCACCTTTCCCTGCAGTGCCTTGTCAAAATAGATCATGACGTTGCGGCAGAGAATCACATTGAACTCGCTGAACGACCTGTCGGTCACGAGGTTGTGGAGCGAAAAAACGACGTTCTTCGTCAAAGACGGATCGAAAAGGGCCCCACCGTACTTCGCGAGATAATAATCAGAGAAAGCCTTCTTCCCGCCGGCGGCAATGTAGTTCTCGGTGTACTCCTGCATCCTGTCCACCGGGAAAATTCCTTCCTTTGCTTTCTGCAGGACCACTTCATTGATATCGGTCGCGTAAAGCCGGCACCGCTCGTACAGGCCCTCCTCCTGGAGAAGGATGGCCATCGAATAGACTTCTTCTCCGGTCGCACAGCCCGCGTGCCATATGCGGATAAATGGGTACGTACGGAGGAGGGGCACCACATGCTGGCGGAACGCGCGGTAGAACGTGGGATCGCGAAACATCGCCGTCACGTTGATGGAGAGGTCAAGTAACAGCCTCTCCATCATCTGGGGCTCGTGTAACACGCGATCCTGCAGCGCACTTACCGTCGCCAGCCCTTCGGCTTCGATTCTCTTCCACAACCGGCGTCTGATGGACGCGTAGGCATAGGCGCGAAAGTCGAATCCATATTGCCGGTAGACGCCCTCCAGCAGCAGCTCGATTTCTATCCGCTCGAGCTCCGCGTCGTACGGGGAAACGTCCGCGGCGGCAGTCGGAACGGTCCGGTCTACTTGTAGAGCCACACGCGCAACAGTGATATGAGCTGGCCGGTGTCCACCGGTTTGGTGATATAGTCAGAGGCGCCGGCGGCAATGCATTTTTCTCTGTCGCCCTTCATTGCCTTCGCGGTAAGCGCAATAATCGGAAGCGATTTGAATTCAGGCATGTTGCGGATCGCCCTGGTCGTTTCGTAACCATCCATCTCCGGCATCATCACATCCATCAGTATCACGTCCACATCCGGGTTTTCTTCGAGAGCCGCAAGAGCATCCTTGCCGTTCTCGGCAAACCTCACGTTCATCCCGTGATCCTCGAGAACGCTCGTCAGCGAAAAGATGTTCCGAACGTCATCGTCCACGACCAGTACCCGCTTGTCGCTGATCACGGCGTCTGCGTCATGTAACTGCTCCAGCATCTTTCGCTTCTGCTCCGGGAGCTTTGCTTCGACGCGATGAAGAAACAGGGCTGTCTCATCGAGCAGCCGCTCGGGAGATTTCACATCTTTCACGATGATCGTTTCCGCGTACTTCTTGATCTTTGTCTCCTCGGCTTGAGTGAGCTCCTTGCCGGTGTAAACGATGATCGGAAGATCCGTCATGGCCGGGTTGGATTTCACCTGTTCCAGGAAGTCGAAACCGCTCATGCCCTGCAATCCGAGATCGAGCACGACGCAGTCATAGTGCTTGTTGGACGCCAGCTCCGAAAATGCCGCAGCGGCCGTTTCGACAGCGGTGATTTCGACGTCCTCGTGAGCGATCAGCTCGACGATGGCATCACGCTGTCCCTGATCATCCTCGACGACCAGGAGATGTTTTGGAACGTCTTCGATGAACGTTGCGATCCTGGAGAACGCATCATCGAGCGCTTCCTGGGTGACGGGTTTCTCGAGGTAGGCAAGCGCCCCGGCCTTGAGGCCCTGCTGCCGGCGTTCGACCCCGGTGATGATGTGTACAGGAATGTGCCGCGTGTTTGGATGATGTTTTAGCCGTTCCAGCACCTTCCACCCGTCCATCCCCGGCATGTCGATATCCAGCGTTATCGCGTCAGGACGATACTCATGCGCCGCTGCAAGTCCGCTGTCCCCCTCGAGCGCCACAATTCCCTTGAACCCCTTATCCCTCGCCATACCCAGAAGAATCTTCGCGAAATTCGCATCGTTCTCGACGATGAGCACAGCGCGGTCGCCGGGTTCTATCGATTCGTGATCATCCTCGACGATGTATTGTTTTGCCCGACGGTCGCCGACTACGTGCGACGACACCGGCGTCGGACCCGATGGACCTGACGGACTCGACGGACTCGACGGGCGGGCAGTCTGAACCTGCGTGCTCTGCGATGGTGTCGGACGCCATGTGGATGGTTGAGACCTTTTTGGTCCGCGGGGAGCGTCGACCACATCCATGGCAGTCAACCGCGACCCGCGCGTTGCGTCGGATTCGGATTCCTGAAGCTTGAGGGGAAGAAACAAAGTGAATGTGCTGCCCTTGTCCGGCGTGCTCTCAACGCGGATCTCACCGCCCAGCAACCGTGCAATCTCCCGGCTTATGGAAAGTCCGAGCCCGGTTCCGCCAAACTTCCGGCTCGTAGTTCCATCGGCCTGCTGAAACGCCTCGAAGATCAGTCGCTGCTTGTCGGTGGGAATGCCGACTCCCGTATCGATCACCGCAAAGGCAATCACACCTGCAGCGGCGTCGAGAGCAGGATTCAGGAACCGCCGGGTCTTGTCCGCTCTCCGTACTGAAAGCGTGACTCCTCCCGCAGACGTGAACTTGAACGCGTTCGACAGCAGGTTCTTGAGCACCTGCTCCACTCTCTGTCCATCGGTGATGATCGTCGAGGGCGCGTCGGGGTGCACATCGAACTTGAAGTCGAGGCCTTTCTGATCCGCGATCGGCCGGAAGCCACGGTCGAGAGATCCACCAATCTCCTCGATCGTAACCTCGCTCACCGAAACCTCCATCTTGCCGGCCTCGACCTTCGAAAGGTCCAGCACGTCGTTGATGAGCGACAGGAGATCGCTGCCCGACGAGTAAATGGTGTGAGCGAATTCGACCTGCTTTGGCGTGAGGTTGCCATCCTTGTTGTCGTTCAGCAGCTTCGACAGAATCAGCAGGCTGTTGAGTGGCGTGCGCAGCTCGTGAGACATGTTGGCGAGAAACTCGGACTTGTACTTGGAGCTCAATGCCAGCTGCTCCGCCTTCTCCTCCAACGACAGTCGTGCCGCCTCCACTTCGTCGTTTTTCTGCTCCACTTTCCGGTTCTGCTCCGCTAGCAGAGAAGCCTTTTCCTCCAGCTCCTCGTTGACCTGTTGCAACTCCACCTGCTGATCGCGCAACAATTCCTCGGAGCTCCGCAAAGTTTTTGCCTGCGTTTCCAGATCCGAGTTGGATTTCTTCAGCTCTTCCTGCTGCTGCTTGAGCTCCTGCGACTGGCTCTGGAGCTCCTGCGTGAGATTTTGGGACTGCTCGAGCAGTTCACTCGTACGCATGTTCGCCGAGATCATGTTGAGCACTACTCCGACAGTCTCTGCAAGCTGATCGAGAAAGAGCTGATGGATCTGGCTGAACGGAAGGAACGAAGCCAGCTCGACCACTGCCTTGACCTCACCCTCGAAAAGGATCGGGAGGACAAGAATATTTCGCGGCGGCGCCTCGCCAAGGCCTGACGTTATCCTGATGTAGTCTTCAGGTACGCTCGTCAGCAGGATCGGTTTTTTCTCGAGTGCCGCCTGACCGACGAGCCCCTCGCCGAGCAGGAAGCGATTGCCGACGTGCTTCCGTTCCTTGTATGCGTAGCTCGCAATGAGTTTGAGCACCGCCACGTTGTCATCTTGTTCCATTATGTAAAACGCCCCGTGGTGTGCAGACACCAGAGGGGTGAGCTCGGACATGATGAGCTTGGAAACTGCCGTCAGATCCTTCTGACCCTGCATCATGCGCGAGAATTTCGCCAGGTTGGTCTTGAGCCAGTCCTGTTCGGTATTCTTTTCGGTCGTATCCTTCAGATTCGCGATCATCTGATTGAGGTTGCCCTTGAGCTCGTCGAGCTCGCCCTGCGCCTCGACAGTGATCTGTCTCGACAGATCGCCACGCGTAACCGCCGTCGCCACGTTCGCGATGGCGCGCACCTGCAGCGTCAAGCTGTTGGCCATTGCATTCACGTTATCGGTGAGCGCACGCCACGTTCCGTCTGCATTCGGCACCTCGGCCTGGCCACCCAGCTTGCCCTCTGTTCCCACTTCCTTCGCGACACGTGTCACCTCGTCCGCGAAAATTCTGAGAGAGTCCACCATCGCGTTGATGGTGTCCTTGAGCTCGAGAATTTCTCCGCGGACTTCGACCGTGATCTTCTGCGACAGGTCACCACGGGCAACTGCCGTCGTGACGAGAGCGATGTTGCGGATCTGACCGGTAAGGTTCCCTGCCAGCGTGTTTACGTTGTCGGTAAGGTCCTTCCAGGTCCCGGCAACCCCGGGCACTTCCGCCTGTCCGCCGAGATTGCCTTCGGTGCCGACTTCCTTGGCGACGCGTGTCACCTCGGATGAAAACGCGGAGAGCTGGTCGACCATGATGTTGATCGTGTTTTTCAGCTCGAGTATCTCGCCCTTCACGTCCACGGTCATCTTGCGAGACAGGTCACCACGCGCCACTGCGGTGGTCACGTCGGCAATATTTCTCACCTGCCCGGTGAGATTGCTCGCCATGAAATTCACGTTCTCGGTCAGATCCTTCCACGTGCCGGCTACACCAGGGACGTTTGCCTGGCCACCCAGCCGCCCTTCCGTGCCCACCTCACGCGCAACGCGCGTCACCTCGCCCGCAAGTCCCCCAAGAGAGTCGACCATCGTGTTGATGGTGTTCTTGAGCGCGAGGATCTCACCTTTGACATCCACCGTGATCTTTCGCGATAGATCTCCCTTCGCGACAGCCGTCGTCACATCGGCGATGTTACGGATCTGGCTCGTAAGGTTCCCGGCCAGCGTGTTCACGTTATCCGTGAGATCCTTCCACGTTCCGGCGACACCAGGCACGTTCGCCTGACCGCCGAGCCGTCCTTCAGTGCCCACCTCGCGGGCAACGCGTGTCACTTCATCGGCAAAAGCGCTGAGCTGATCCACCATCGTGTTGATGGTGTCCTTCAGCTCGAGCGTTTCGCCACGCACTTCAACGGTGATCTTGCGGCTGAGATCTCCCTTCGCCACGGCGGTCGTCACGTCGGCAATGTTTCGCACCTGACTGGTGAGATTCCCTGCCAGAGTGTTCACGTTGTCGGTGAGATCCTTCCAGGTTCCCCCGACGCCCGGGACATTCGCCTGTCCCCCCAGCTTGCCCTCGGTTCCCACTTCGCGCGCAACCCGCGTTACCTCCGCAGCAAAACCCGAGAGCTGGTCCACCATGATGTTGATGGTGTTCTTGAGCTCGAGGATCTCGCCTTTCGCGTCAGCGGTAATCTTCCTGCTCAGGTCACCCCGGGCAACGGCGGTCGTGACGTCGGCAATGTTTCTCACCTGCCCGGTGAGATTGCTCGCCATGAAATTCACGTTGTCCGTCAGATCCTTCCAGGTGCCGGCGGCGTCGGGAACTTCAGCCTGTCCACCCAGCTTCCCTTCCGTTCCAACTTCCTTGGCAACACGCGTCACTTCGCCAGCGAAAATTCTGAGTGAATCCACCATCGCGTTGATGGTGTTCTTCAGCTCCAGTATCTCACCCTGAACGTCGACAGTGATTTTCCGCGACAAATCTCCCTTCGCCACCGCGGTCGTAACGTCGGCAATGTTGCGGATCTGGCTGGTAAGGTTTCCGGCCAGTGTGTTCACGTTGTCGGTGAGGTCCTTCCACGTTCCGGCGACACCCGGTACTTCCGCCTGCCCGCCAAGACTTCCCTCGGTTCCGACTTCTTTCGCAACCCGTGTAACTTCGGATGAGAATGCCGACAGCTGGTCAACCATCGTATTGATGGTGTTCTTCAGCTCGAGCATTTCACCCTGAGCGTCAGCAGTGATCTTCCGGCCAAGATCACCTCTGGCGACGGCGGTCGTCACATCGGCGATGTTTCTCACCTGCCCGGTGAGATTGCTGGCCATGAAGTTGACGTTGTCCGTGAGATCCTTCCATGTACCCGCCACCCCCGGGACGTTTGCCTGTCCGCCGAGCTTTCCTTCGGTGCCGACTTCGCGGGCAACTCTCGTCACCTCGGCGGCAAATCCGCTGAGCTGATCCACCATCGTGTTGATGGTGCTTTTAAGCTCGAGGGTCTCGCCTCGCGCTTCGACCGTGATCTTGCGTGACAGATCGCCGCGCGCGACGGCGGTCGTGACGTCGGCGATGTTGCGCACCTGACTGGTGAGATTTCCCGCGAGGGTGTTCACGTTGTCCGTGAGATCCTTCCAGGTGCCTGCAATTCCGGGGACGCTTGCCTGTCCGCCGAGTTTCCCCTCTGTACCTACCTCACGCGCAACCCGTGTCACTTCCGACGAGAATCCGCTCAGCTGATCGACCATCGTGTTGATGGTGTTCTTGAGCTCGAGAATCTCGCCCTTCGCGTCGGCGGTGATCTTTCTCGAGAGATCTCCCTTCGCAACCGCGGTCGTAACGTCGGCAATGTTTCTCACCTGCCCGGTGAGATTGCTCGCCATGAAATTCACGTTGTCGGTGAGATCCTTCCACGTTCCGCCAACACCGGGCACGTTCGCCTGGCCGCCCAGTCGTCCCTCGGTGCCCACTTCGCGCGCTACCCGCGTTACTTCCGATGCAAACGCACCGAGTTGATCGACGAGCGTGTTTACGGTGGTGCCGATGCGCAGAAATTCACCCTGGACGGATTTGCCGTCGATCTCGAGCGTCATCTTCTGCTGCAGGTCGCCCTCGGCGACGGCGGTCAGCACTCTCGCGACTTCCGTTGTAGGTGACACGAGATCGGTGATGAGCGCATTGATCGAGCTGGTAATGGTCGCCCATCCGCCAGTGGCCCGTCCGATCGAGGCGCGCTCATTCATCTGTCCTTCTCGCCCGATCGTCGTGCTCACCCGTACTGCCTCAGACGCAAGCCTTTCGTTACGCTCGGCGATTCCATTGAAGGCGCTCGCGATTTCGTCTATCACCGGGTCGGCAGAGCCAGGCAGCCTTACCGAAAAATCACCGTCGCGGAGATCCTTTAATGCGTCGAGCAGCTCTCCTAGATCAAGGCTGCTTCCTCTCGATCCACCGCCGTTGCCGTTGCGACCTCGCCGCGTCTGGCTGGCCGAGGCGGATTTCCTGCGCGCAGATTGAGTGCCATCCCCATCGCCTTTACTGGCCCCGGGACTCTGCGTGTCACGCCGCGGTCGTTTCGACGGGATCTCGGTTTCTTCCTGAATATCGATTGAATCGCCGATTTCCACGGCATCTCCTGAACGATTGTTTTTTACCAGCCGCGCCTACGCCCGGGCCCGGGAGTCGTGCGAAGGATTACCGTGTCCTGCGCCGCGAAGCAACGAAACCCGCCAATGCATACAAGAGTAGTACCGTCTTTTATTTCCATACGTTCACTCCCGGTACTACAGGCCGGCATACTGGAGTGGAGCAGATCCTCGCAGTACGCCAGTAAAGCTATAGCGTCCACGATATCAGGATGACGCAAGGACAACGAATCACGAAACTTTCCCGGCCATCAGCCGAACCGGTATGCCCCCGTTTTTCGTCCGAAAGACATCTGAGAGTTGTAACCGCATTTGCGCTTCGAGCGCCTTGTCCGCGGAAAGCATTGCAAACCGGTATCCCGTCTTCTGTCGCACGACGTTCCCGAGCTGAGAATAGAGATTTTTCAGTGAACCGGATTCACCTAACCTCAGCCCGTACGGCGGATTGGTGACAATCCAGCCGGGAATATCCGGGATCCTGGCATCCGAGATGGCATCTGCCGATATATCGATGTCTCCGCTCACCCCGGCTCGTTCCGCGTTCGCCCGGGCTGCAGCCACTGCCCCATCGTCCCGGTCGGAGGCCACGATTGAAATCTCTGCCCTGGGGAGCGCTGAACCACGCGCGCGGGCGACTGTATGCTGCCACGCAGATGCGTCATGCGCGGGCCAGTTCTGGAACGCGAATCGACGACCAGCTCCGGGTGCCATTTGCCGTGCCATCAGCGCTGCTTCGATGGCGATTGTGCCGGAACCGCACATTGGATCCACCAGCGGTGACTCGCGATCCCAGCCGCTGCCGATGAGCATCGCCGCCGCCAGAGTCTCACGAAGCGGCGCTTTTGCGACCGCCTGCCGGTAGCCGCGACGATGAAGTAACGCCCCCGAGCTATCCGCGCTGATCGTGCACACATCGTTGACAATGCGCACTACGAACAGCTGAGAATCGCTGGCCGCGTCCGAGTCGTCCAGCTCGTCTTCCGCTTCTGCACCCGCAATCCCCGCTGCGACAGAGCCGCCGAGCTGAGTGTCGACCGCCGCTGCGAGCCGTTCCGTGACAGCGTCCGAATGGTAGAGCCGCGATTTGCGGCACGTGACGCGAAAGTGCACCGATTGCCCAGTCGTCGCAAACCGTTTCCAGGAAACCCTCTTTGCGCGTCGCTCGAGCTCATGGAAACTGTTGGCGTGAAACTCGTCCACCCTGACCAGCACCCGGCTGGCAACCCGGGACCAGAGATTTACCAGTCGCAGCTGGTTGAGTGACCCGTCGAATGACACCCCGCCGGGGATGACCTTGCCGGGCCGCACTCCTATCTCCTGAAGTTCGCGTAGCAGTATTTGCTCCAGCCCGGGAGCAACGATTGCAAAGAGCCGCGATTTTCCCGCGAGAGTGTCCTTTTTCACTGCGCAAAGCTAGTACGCGACGACCAGCCCTGCCGGTTAGCTATGGCAAAGCGGCAGTTCGCCATGGTGCTGCGGAATGGTTCCTGCCAGACACGCCGATATGGGAAAAAAGGTGTCCCGGGTGGCCGCTCGCGTACTGCTTCGCGAGCGCTTCGGCCATACCGATTTCCGAACCGGCCAATGGGGCCCCATCGAGGCGCTTCTTGCTGGCCATGATGCGCTCGTCGTCATGCCAACCGGCAGCGGCAAGTCGATCGT
This sequence comes from Gemmatimonadaceae bacterium, assembly GCA_037721215.1. Taxonomy (NCBI): domain Bacteria; kingdom Pseudomonadati; phylum Gemmatimonadota; class Gemmatimonadia; order Gemmatimonadales; family Gemmatimonadaceae; species Gemmatimonadaceae bacterium. The sequence goes on along the minus strand of JBBJNV010000006.1, from coordinate 73,317 downwards.
CTACCAGCTCGCGGCGCTGGCATTGCCGGGACTTACTATAGTGGTGAGTCCATTGATTGCCTTGATGAAAGACCAGCAGGACAAGCTTTCCGCGCAAGGTGTCGACGCAGTCGCGATGCACTCGCACCTGTCTTCGCTCGAGACTCGCGAAGCGCAGCGCCAGATATCCGCTGGCGAAGGAGCGCTGCTCTACCTCACGCCTGAGCGGTTCAAGGATCGCGAATTCTTCGACCGGCTGCTGAGCCGCACGGTAAGTCTGTTCGTGATTGACGAAGCCCATTGTGTCAGCCAGTGGGGCCATGATTTCCGGCCCGATTATCTGAGCCTTGGCTCGATCGCAAAGCGGCTTGGCCGCCCGCCGATACTCGCGCTTACTGCTACCGCCACTCAGGAGGTACAGGACGACATCGCGCGCAGCCTCGGCATGCACGAGCCACACATCACCATCACCGGTTTCGCGCGCCCGAACCTGAGATTCGAGGTGAGGCGTACTGTAAATGACAACATCAAGGACACAATTGTCGGGCAGATTCTCGCCGAGGAGGAGGGGTCCGGGGTCATTTACGTTGCGACCGTTAAGGAAGCGGAACGCCTCCACCGGCAGTTCTGCGACCACTTCGACATTGGACTGTATCACGGAAAGCGCACGGCAGCCGACAGAAAAGCGGTTCAGAACGCATTCATGAGCGGGAAACTCAAAGCGATCATCGCCACCAATGCTTTCGGATTGGGAATCGACAAGCAGGAGATCAGGTTTGTTGTTCACTATCATTTCCCGGGCTCGATAGAGGCCTACTATCAGGAAGCCGGGCGAGCCGGGCGCGATGGATTGCCGGCGACATGCACGATGCTCTACAGGGTAGAAGACCGGCGAATACAATCCTATTTTCTGGGCGGCAAATACCCCGAGGTCGCAGAGGCGGCGCTCGTTGCCCTGGCGCTCGAGAAATATCCGCTCGATACGCCGGTCGCGCTGGATGATATCACAACGATTACAGAAGTCACGCAGCGGAAAGCGAAGATCGTGTTCGCGCTTCTCAAGCGGCATGGCCTCGTGCGGGAGCATCGTGGCGGGCGCTGGCAACGACTGCAGGGCAACCTTACTTCAGTCGATCTGAGCGCGGACCTCCACGATTACGAGGAGCGGCGGGCCAACGATCAGCGGAAACTTCGCACCATCATCGAATTCTGTCAGACCACTCAATGCCGCACAAAATTCATTCTCGAGCACTTCGGCGAACAGGATGCGCCCGGTTGGACCTGCGGGAACTGCGATGCGTGCGACGCAAAGCCCGGCTGGGCCAGGCCTGCGTAACACGCAACGGGCCGATCACACGAGCCGCGCGTCCAGCTCGATATCCATGTTTCCCTTGAACGCTTTCGATACCGGGCAGCCGGTAAGGGTTGCATTCGCAATTTCCTGAAATTTCGCGTCGTCGATATCTGGCACCGACGCTGAGACGTCGAGCTTCATACGGGTAATCGCGAATCCGTCGCCGGATTTCTCCACCGTACACGCGGCGCTGGTGTCAACACTCGTTGCCGGCGTCCCGTTTCTTTCGAGACTTCCACTCAGAGCCATGCTGAAGCATGCAGCCTCGGCAGCAGCCAGCAGCTCCTCGGGATTGGAGCCGGTTCCGTTTTCGAACCGGGATCCAAAGTTGTACTGGCCGGTGATTGCTCCGCTCTCGCCATTGAAGCTGCCCTTCCCGCCTTTCATACCGCCTTCCCACTTCGCACTCGCTTTACGCGTTGGCATTCTGTTCCCTGGTGTTTGAATGTTGAGGTGACAATGCAGCCAATGAGAGTTTCGTGCCATTCCAGACATTTCGCGGGCCCGGCTAGATTGCATGATGGACCAGACCGCATCAGTCGCCCTCCCCCCATCCATTGACCGTGTACTGAGGCTTTTCCGCTCGATGGCGCGCGAAGAAAAGATGCAGGCGCTCGTTCAGTATTCGAAAAAGCTCGAGCCGTTGCCTGAGCGCCTCAAGGGCCTCGATCGCGCGGAGTTTAACGTCCCCGAATGCCAGACTCGCGTTGATATCATCCCTGAGATGGTCGACGGCAGGATGTATTTTCACGCCGACCTCAATGCGCGCCAGTCGCCGACGATCGCTGCCGTCCTGGCGATTGTCTTCGGTGCCGTGAACGGCCAGCCGCCGTCGACCACGCTGGCCATTCCGTCCGATTTCGTTCGCACTCTCATGGAAAGTATCGGACTTGGCGCCCGCGAAGTTGGTCTCAATGCCATGATTGGACGGTTGAAGCGCTATGCCGCGGAAGCGGATGCAGGCATCGGGGTGAGCGCGTCCGATGCTCGCGCTGGATCGTAGACGCAGTCATTCGGCCGAAGAATTTTTTCACTAACTTTTCTGGAGTCAGCGATGGCGCAGCAGGAGCAGACTTACGCCACTCACACCCGCCGGCCGCCTGCGCTCTACCTGGTTGGCGCGACCGTGCTGGTGCTCAACGCGCTTTACGCCGTCTGGGTTCTCATTCAGAATCCCGGTGGGGTGACGCTATGGCAGTTGTTTGTGGCGGTGGCACTGGTGCTGGTTGCCCTGGCAATTCGCGGCCATTCGATACGAGTTCAGGATCGTGTGATCCGACTCGAGGAACGCCTGCGACTCTCCCGCATTCTTCCGGAGGATCTCCGCGGCCGGGTGGACGATCTGACACCGTCTCAGCTTATTGCACTACGCTTTGCGTCTGACAATGAGTTAACTGACCTCGTCCGTCGTACGCTCGCCGGTGAGTTCCAGAAGTCGGCGGATATCAAGCGGGAGGTGAAGAACTGGCGCGCAGATTATCTGAGAGCATGAGGTTGAATCCTACTGCCGCCGCTGCTACACCCCCATTGCCTTGATCACCACCCGTTTCGGCCGCCTTCCGTCCCATTCACCATAAAACACGCGCTGCCATGGGCCGAAGTCGAGCTTGCCTCTGGTTACGGGAACTATCACTTCATGCCCGATTGTCAGCGACCTCAAATGTGCCGCTGCGTTGTCCTCACCGGTTCCGCTGTTGTGCCTGTATTCATCCGGCGACCACGGTGCCACCCGGGTCTCGAGCCAGTCAAGAATGTCCTTCCACAGATTCGGCTCGTGGTCGTTCACGAATACCGACGCCGAGATGTGCATTGCCGACACCAGCACGAATCCGTCGTCGATGCCGGCTGCAGCGCGACACGCTTCGACATCGTCGGTGATGTCGATGATCTCCTGCCGCTTTTTCGTGTTGAATGTCAGATACGAAGTGTGGGTCTTCACCCGTTCGTTTCACCGCTCAGGATACGCTCATGCATCAGCGAGTGATGCCATGAATCGGCGGCCCGGGACTTGAACCGTCCGCGCCATTCACCCAAGGTGACGACTGACGTATCGAATACTTCCGTATCGCCATTGACCCTTCCGGCCGCGCTGAGCTCGGAGAATTCGTCGCGCGTGACGGCATGCACGTTCGAGTCATTCGAACGAAAGTAGATTAGTCCGCTCGTGACGAGCTGCGCGCCGATTTCGGGTTCGATGTTCTTCAGAGTTCGGAACAACCCGTCGATTGAACAACCCGAAGCGCCCTCACGGTTCTGATCCACCGCAATGGTGAGAAAGCGGTTTTCGCTCCAGTCGCGGCCCGAGGTCAGAGGCGCACCATGGGCCTTCCAGCTTCCGAGGTAATCATCTGTATGCCTAAGCAAAGCCTCCGCACCACGCGCATCCACATCGGCGCTGGCGCCATAGACCCAGACGCGGGACGAATCAGGAAGGGTTTCGAATTGGGTGATTGGCATTGACTAACAATAATGATTCAACGGCGAGGCAGTTCATTCCACGTCCAGAATTCTCCACATGTACCAGGCTCCTACCGTGCGGTAAGGCGCCCACCTTTTCCCGCGCGCCAGGACCTGCTTCGGAGTGGGGGGCTTTCTCATCCGGTACGCCTTCTGGATTCCTTTCTGTATCCCGAGGTCCAGCTCCGGCAGCACGTCCGGCCGGCCGAGCCTGAACATCATGAACACCTGCGCGCTCCAGCGTCCGATGCCTTTCACCTGGACCAGCGCGTGAATTATCTCCTCATCAGTGAGGTTGTGCAGTGACTCGATCGGCAGCGATCCGTCGATCACATGCTGAGCAAGGTTTCGGACATAGCTCGCTTTCTGACTGGACAGCCCAACAGCGCGCAGTGCTTCGTGCGTGGTCGAGAGAATGGTGTGAGGAACCGGAGACCCACCCTCGCCGATGAGCCCAACCACCCGTCCGTGAATGGTTGCCGCGGCCTTGCCCGATAGCTGTTGATACACGATGGATCTGATGAGCGCATCGAAGTGGGTGCCTTCATTTCTCACATCGAGCGTGCATCTCCCTACTCTTGCAATGACTTCCCCCATCACGGGGTCAACGAATGCAAGATGTGCTGTGGCTTCTCGATGACGCGAATCACGGAGCACTCTTATCTGCCTGTCTGCACAATTCTTCGCATCATTATGCCACTGGTGGTTTCAGGAGGAATCACAGCCCGGTGAAACGCTGGAACGATCCCTGTGCGCGGGTATATTAGTATCCTTTCGCGAGCCGTTGTCGCCAGTATCGTACCGTCGCCGGCGAGCCGGGCTCCCGCGTCTTTCACCGTAGGAGTTGTTCATGAGAGCATATCAGACGAGTCTGTTCGCAGGTGCCGCCCTGCTTGCATCCTCATTCGCGTCGTCGACGCCGGCGTTCGCACAAACTTCGGCAGCTCCCGCAGCAGCCGCTGGGCCCGTCTGCGAAATCGATCAGAACAAAGGCCAGAATGTCGCCCGCGCTACTCTTGCGATGGCGCAGGCGCAGGCCGCGCTGAAAGGGGGAGACCCCGGGAAGGAACTCCGGACCATTGTCGGCCTGCTCAATGCCCCTGGAATCAAGACTGAAAACCCGGTTGGCCGCGCGTACCTGCTCGGCTCCGCGTACCTGTTACTGCTCGAGCAGCCCGGAATCAACCCGATCGCCGTGCGCTCGACGATTGGTCACACGGTCAATCCCACGGCGACGATCGATCTCTACGCTGCCACCGATTCGGCACTCACCGTCGTCGAGCAAAGCTCAGCTGCATGCGCATCGTTCGTTGGCCCGTTTCGCCAGCAGAAACCGTGGCTCGCGGTCACCAACGCCGCAATCAATGCGCTCAATGTCAACCAGCTCGACTCAGCGGAGATTTTCGCCCGCCGCTCGTTGACTCTCGACCGCACGTCGCCTTACGCGTATTCAGTAATGGCCAGCGTCGAAAAGAGCCGGAAGAATTATCCGGCAATGCTCGAGTACGCCAGAAAAACCCTGAGCGCCGCCGGAACCGATACGGCGTACGCCGATGTCCGCGGTCAGATGCTGTATGACGTTGCGGCGACAGCCACGCTTCGTTCCGAAGCGGCTTCAGGAGCGGAGAAGCGGACACTCGCTCGGGAAGCGATCACCGCATGGAATGCGGTTATGGCGGGCTCGACCAACGAAATCAAGGGAATGACCGCCGTTGCCAGTCTTGCCAAACTGTACATAGCCGCGGGCGACAGCGCTTCCATTCCGAAGTTGTACGCTCCGATGCTCGCCGAGCCGTCGAAATTCGGCGAGAGTGCGCTGCTGCAGGCCGGTGTCGTCGCGTCGCAGAGCAAGCGTCCGAAAGAAGCCGCGCAGTTATTTGCGGCCGTCGTTGCCCGCAACCCCTACCAGCGCGATGCCCTCAACAATCTGGCGGCCAGCTACCTGGCGATTGACGAATTTGGCAAAGTGGGCCCGGTGGTCTCCAAGCTTCTTGCACTCGACCCGAGCAACCCCGACAACTGGATGCTTTACGCTTTCATGTATCGGGGAATGATGAATGCGGCGAAGGTGCCAAAGCTCAAGAATGCTTACACCGATTCGCTCGTTCTCTACAACAGCAAGGCCGAGAAGATGCCAGTCAAGGTGGCATTCACCGAGTTTTCGCGTAACAACGATGGCACCACGCTCGTCGGTACCGTCGAGAACCGGGCGGCTGCTTCGAAGTCGTTCACTATGAGCGTTGATTTCCTCGATTCAAAAGGTAGCGTGATTTTCACCGAAACCGTGCCGGTTGGCCCGGTTTCGGGAAAGGGCAGCAAGGAATTCCGCATCAAGAGCCCAAAGACCGGCGTTGCCGGCTTCCGGTACAAGCCGCTCGTATGACGGCCAACCGAATGTAGTAAGCGGATCGAGGGGCGGTGCGCGCATCATGCACCGCCCTTCAGCGTTGGTATCTCCCCTGACCGGCTTTCTCCGTGCCCAACTCCCAGATCTGGCCTGACCTCTTATACATAGTTCGCCACGGCGAGTCGGCCGGGAACGTCGCCCGCGAGGCAGCGATGCTGGCTGGCGACGACACCATCGACATCGACACAAGGGATGTCGATGTTCCCCTTTCGCCGCTGGGCGAGCAGCAGTCGATGGCCCTCGGCCGATGGTTCGCGGCGCTCCCACAGGCCCAACAGCCTACCGTCGTTCTCACATCTCCGTATCTGCGAGCTCGCAACACAGCGGCAATCATTGCATCGTCCGCGGGCTTCAGTCACGATCGTTTTTCCCTTGTTGTCGACGAGCGCCTGCGCGAGAAGGAATTCGGAATTCTCGACCGGCTCACCAGCATCGGAATCAAGTCGTATCATCCTGATCAAGCCGAATTTCGCCGGCTGCTCGGCAAGTTCTATCATCGCCCGCCGGGTGGCGAGAGCTGGTGTGATGTGATACTGCGGCTTCGCAGTGCAATCGAGATGATTTCGCGGGAGTATTGCGGGGAGCGCGTACTCCTCGTTTGCCATTCGGTGGTCGTGCTCTGCATGCGCTATCTGCTCGAGCACATGACGGAAGAGCAGATCCTTGCAATCGACCGCGCAAACGAAGTAGCCAACTGCTCGGTTACTTCATACGAGTACGATGACGCGGCCAAGCCGCGGGGCAAACTGAGTTTGCAGGTATTCAACTTCGTGGCCCCTCTGGAAGATGCCGGAGCACCTGTCACATCCAGGCCCGATGCGACAATTGCCGCCAAATAAAGGCACTCGGACCCGAATCACCCGTGCACAGCTTCGCAGGTGGTCATTGCCCTCCGCAGGGGGCAATGACGACAAGGAGGCGCGCGGCCGGGTTCTAATCGTCGGCGGCAGCAACGCCATCCCCGGCGCGGTCGTCCTCGCCGGCATTGCGGCGTTGCGCGCCGGCGCCGGGAAACTGCAGATCGCCAGCACCCACACGGTCGCGCCGTTCATTGGCGTTAGCGTTCCTGAGTCGATGTCAATCGGTCTCGACGAGACAGCGGCTGGAGGAATCAGGAGGCAATCGCTGGCAAAGGTCATCGAGCACTCCAATGTCAGCGATGCGACCCTGATTGGGCCAGGCATGCCCAACGATGTCGAGACCGGACGTCTCGTCGCGCTGTTCCTTGCCCGGGTTGATGGTCCGGCCGTGGTCCTCGACGCCGCTGCGCTCACGGGACTGTCAGAGCACGCCAGCCTGCTCCATCGCCTCGACGGGAGGATTGTCCTGACGCCTCACGCGGGCGAGATGGCCGCTATGCTCGGAATGGACAAGGCGGAGATCGATCGCGACCCAGGTGCGGCGGCACGCGATGCAGCCATCACCATGCGGGCAGTGGTGGTTCTTAAGGGCTCCCATACAATCATCGCTGCACCTGATGGCAGTGTGTGCAGGTACGACGGTGGTGATGTTGGACTCGCCACCTCTGGCTCGGGCGATACCCTTGCCGGAATTGTCGCCGGGCTTCTGGCCCGCGGAACCGATCCGCTTCACGCCGCGGCATGGGCAGTCTTTCTGCACGGAGCGGCGGGAAATGCGCTTGCGAAAAAGATGGGCAGAACCGGATTTCTAGCCCGGGAGCTGCTCGCCGAGATCCCCGCGATCATGAACGGAATCTAGGAAGCCGGCGGAACCGCCCGCGGCAGCGTTTCAGGCATGTCGGCAATCACGTAGGCCATCACTGCCATAAGCGCCACGCACTCGGCGACTTCCCTTGGATTCAGCTTGTCCATCGTATCGCCTGCGCTGTGGTGATACCAGAAATAGCGGGACCCGTCCACTACCGGCGCGACAGACGGCACCCCAGCCGCGTAGAGTGGCCCGATGTCAGCCTGCGGACCGCCCGGCACCGCCGAGGCCGCGCCAAATCGCGACAACAGCGACGCAATGTCGCGCGCCATCGCCACCCCTGCCGGCGTGCTGCCCACACTCACTCCGCTTGGCTTGAAAACACCGTTATCCGATTCCATCGCCATCACATGTCGGGCAAGTTCATTCACGTGGGCGTCGCGGTATGCGGTTGCACCCCGCAGTCCGTTCTCCTCGTTCGTCCACAGCACCACCCGCACCGTTCGGCGCGGCCTCAGTCCGAGCTTCTTCATCAGCCGCACCGCTTCCCAGGCGGCAACACTCCCGCCCGCATCGTCCATGGCCCCCTGCCCTACATCCCATGAATCGATGTGACCGCCAAGCACTACAATCTCTTCCGGCTTCTCCCTCCCGACGATCTCGGCGACGACATTCCGCGACCGTGCATCGGGGAGAGTCTTCGCATCCATCCTGAGGGTCAGGACGATCTGCTCGCCCCGGTCACTCATTCGATGCAGCATCATGGCGTCTTCAACGCTCAACGCGGCAGCGGGAATGCGCGCAACGGTTGTGTCATAGTTCATGGCGCCGGTATGCGGGCTCTGAATGGAAAACGATGCGACGCTCCGGACGAGCGCAGCCCGCGCGCCTGCCCTCGCTGCCGCTGAGGCCGCACCGCCCCGATAGCGAACCGTTTCGCCGTAGCTGGTGAACGGAACGTCGAACAGCACAATCTTCCCTTTCGCTTCGGATGCACGTGCTTCGAGATCAGCGAAGCTGGTGACGACAATGACAAGCGCCGTGATTCCGCCACGCGGTGTCCCAACGCTCCGTCCCAGTCCGATCATGTGAAGCTTCTGCGCGCGGGGCTTCAGGAGGTGCGCCGACTCTTCCCCGCGTACCCAGTGCGGAACCATCACCGGTTCACCGCGCACGTTCTCGAGTCCATCCCGCTTCATCTCGCCAATGATCCAGTCCAGTGCAGATTCGAGCGCTTGCGATCCGCTCAGCCGGTGGCCGAACGTATCAGTGAGGCGCGCGGTACGGCTCCAGGCCGCACTGTCACCGAGCGCCGCATCAATCAACCGGTTCGCCACCGCCCGGTAGCTGTCGGCAATGGGCGTTGATCCCGGCTCCGAAGGTTGCTGGCCCGCGAGCGGCTCGGCGAATGCCGTCAGCCACGCGACACTGGCAACGAGAACTGCACGGCGAATGATGACGGAGGAAAAGTGAGTAGACATTAACCACGGGTAAGTGGTGGATAGCCGCAGGAAAGAGACTGGACGAACTTCGGCGGCAGTCAGGTGTGACCGGTCGATCAAACCGGAGCTATCCCGCGCAACGGAGTGGCTCGCGGGCGCGTCACGGACAGAGGAACGACCTTGGCCGGCAGGATAATGGTGAAAGAGGTTCCGCTTCCAGCAGTGCTCAGCACGGTGATGTCTCCGCCCATGAGATTGGCAAGCCTGCGCGTCACGGTGAGTCCGAGCCCCGTACCGGTAGTGCGCCGCGTGGCCTTCTGCTCGACCTGCCAGAAGGGCTCGAAGATTTTATGATGGTGCTCGGAGTCGATGCCAGGGCCCGTGTCCGATACAACCAGAACTACCTGATCGCCGCGGACTTCACCCATCACCCTCACGCTGCCTTCCTCGGTGAACTTTACTGCATTCGAAAGCAGATTTACGAGCATCTGCCTGACCTTGGTGGCGTCAGTCTGGATAATTGTTTCGACAAGCGGTTTCACCGCCTGTAGATCGAGACGCCTGGCCCTCGCCAGGGGCTCGACGATTTCCACGGAGTCGTCGATCAGACTACGAAGATCGGCGGGTTCTATCGTAAGAGTTTCCTGCCCTGCATCGAGTCGTGTGAAGGTGAGGATCTCATCGATCAGGGACAGCAGGTGCCGCGCGCTCACCTTGATTCTACCCAGCTGCTGCGTCTGCTGCTCATTGACCGGGCCGGTAATCCCATCGGCCAGTAGTTCCTGATAACCCATGATTGCAGCGAGCGGTGTACGCAGTTCGTGCGACATCACCGCCAGGAAATCGCTCTTGGCGCCGTTCGCGCGCTCGGCCTCGGCACGCGCCGCCATCGCCTGCGTCGTCGCCGCTTCGGCATCGGCTCGCGCCCGTTCGGAAGCTTCATGCGCTTTCTGCTCGCGCACATAGAGATCAGCCCGTGTCCGATCTGTCGATCGCAGCACACGAGCACTCCACCCGATAAGCAGCAAAAACGCGACCATTTCCGCTACAACCACAAACGACGCGCCGAGGTTGCTGTCGAACAGTCCGTTGTTCTCTCCGGCTACCCGCAGGAGAGTGAACACGATGGGAAGAACAAGTGTGCCGGGTATCAGCCTCCGGGCCACAAAGCCCGCTGCCCCAGGGTCCATGAGAAGTGCAGGCACACCGCGATCCAGCTGCGAGAACAACAGTCCGACACCCAGCAGAGTGAACGTGATTGCAGAGTAGAGCGACATCCCCGACAGCATCTGGAAACTGTAGAAATTCCGTACGCCGAAAGTGTACCCGATGAGCGCGAGAAATGAGATGATAAGCATCAATGTCGCGAGGAACTGGGAACTCATCCTCCGCGATTCGCGGTCGCGTTGCAGCAGGACAAGACCCGCTGAGCAGATCAGAAAAACGAACGCTGTATTGAGGGCCATGCGGCCGGAGGCGCGCGCATCGGAGCTTACCACTTCGTCGTGGAAGAGCGTTGTATGCAGCCCGAATGGGATGCTGAACGCATACTCGGCAAGTGTGACGAGCGCGATCCCGCCGACGACCACAGCGAGGATTCTCGAAGCGATCATCGACCACCGCACGTCCGTGTACTGGGCCAGCAGGAGCGCGGTGCCGGCTATTGCAAATGACACCCCCGACAGCGGAAGCATTGGAATCCCTCCGCTCCACTCGCCTTTCAGGGCAGCGATGCCAAAAGCCCATCCGAGCAGGGCCAGACAACCGGCGACCAGAACTACGGTGCCCAGCAACAGCGGCAGCAATCTGAAAGATCGAACCAGTTTGCGGTGCTCCATCGGCGAAATTGCCGGCAACTGCATGCTACGCGTGCCTCACCAACCCCGTCGTTCCCTCAACCTGGTAATCTGTCCAACGTGCTTTGCGCCATGATCGGCGTAAATCGCGAGCAGATCATCGAGAGTGACGTCGCCGCGTTCGGGATGAGTCGCGCTTCGCGACCAAGCGGGTTCCGGCAGCCGCGAAAGAAAAAATGCCCACCGCTCGTGCAGGCCATCCAGCATTTCCAGCGACGGGCCCACTGGCATCATGGAATCCTGCATCGCCGCCCACGCATCCTGATCGTAAGTCTTGATCACCGGATGGTCCTCCGCAACAATCCATTTGAAGCGAAGGTAGGCATTGGCGTGGGAATCGACGAGGTGATGCACAACCTGCCGCACCGTCCAGCCCCCATCTCGATAGCGCGTATCGAGTTGCGCATCATCGAGTCCCGCTACCGCTGCCCGAATGGCTGGTGGACATGCGCGCAGTTGCGCGATCATGGCGTTGCGTTGATCAGTTGTAAGCATTGCGTGCACGAAAGATTGGGGCACTCTTGCGCGTGCGACTCGCGCGGCTGCAGAGAAAAAAGCTAGTAGTTTACGACTTGGCCCAATAGATGAACGCCGTTCTTTTTTCGCCGAGACCTTTGTTCACCCCTACGCCCGCGCGATGACCGAGCATTCGTTTCCCCACCTGCTTGCTGTCCTCGTTGCACTGCTCCTCACTGCCAAGGCGCTCGGGTTCATGGCGCAGAAACTCGGCCAGCCAGCGGTGGTCGGAGAACTCATCGCCGGCATCATTCTCGGCGGGTCAGTGCTTGGAATCCTCGATCCCGCTGACCCGGTTCTTCGCAGTTTCGCCGAGCTCGGCGTGCTGGTACTTCTGTTCGAGATCGGGCTGCACACGGACATCCGCTCACTGATGAAGGTGGGCAACGCCGCGATGGCAGTCGGCTTCGTGGGTGTTGTCCTGCCCTTTGGCCTCGGATACGCAGCGAGCAGCGCGCTCGGACTGGCAACACTGCCGGCCATCATCGCCGGTGCCGCGCTAACCGCGACATCCATTGGCATTTCCGCGAGAACGCTTTCAGATCTGGGACAGCTCGACACTCCGGAAGGTCAGATTGTGCTCGGCGCAGCGGTACTCGATGACGTGGTGGGACTGGTCATTCTCTCAGTGGTGAGCGGCCTCGTCGGAGGCGCCACGCTGACGCTTGGAGGCGTTGCCGTGACGAGCGGCATCGCGATCGGGTTCGTCATTGGCGCAATCGTACTCGGAGGCGTGCTCATACCGCCGCTGTTCCGCATCGTCGGCCGGGTCGAAGCAAGCGGTACGCTTGGCATCGCAGGCCTCACATTCGCGTTCATGCTCGCATGGCTGGCCTCACTGGCAGGATCAGCCACCATCATTGGCGCGTTTGCTGCCGGACTCGTGCTGCACAATACTTCGCAAAAGGCGGAGATAGAGAAAGCGACCACTGCTCTCGGTCATTTTTTTGTGCCCATTTTTTTTGCTGCCGTCGGGGCGGCGGTCGAATTGAACACCCTTGCCGACGCGCGGGCACTGGCAATCGGCGGTGCGTTGATCGCGGTCGGAGTACTCGGCAAGCTCGCCGCCGGCTACGCTCCCTTCTGGCTGAAGGGCGACAAGACGCTCATCGGCGTCGCGATGATACCGCGAGGGGAGGTGGGCCTCATTTTCGCCCAGATGGGTCTCGCAACTGGAGCGCTGACATCCCAGTTATTCAGCGCAATCGCGCTGATGGTGCTGGTAACTACCTTTATCGCCCCGCCATGGCTTGCCGTGCTGGTTGCACGGAAAAAATGCGCGGCCGGGACCATACCGCATGAGGAAGAATCCAACGCGCGATACGACCGGCCCGGCGACGGTGGCATCGACGACCTGGTGGCCGGTGCAGCCCGGAATTTTGAGCGTAACGATCGACCTCCGGTGCCCTGAATCTCGTCCAGCCGATCGACCCTGTTTTCGACTGACTCTAATTTGCCCGCACTGCCTTTGCCGGCCTCGAACGAAGATAGATCCACAACGCCCGCATCTCGTTGTCCGTTAGTTCCTTCATCGCAGGCCAGGGCATCGCTGCACTAAGTACGCGTCCATCAGGGCGAACGCCAGTTCGAATCGTTTTGAAAAAGTCAGCTTCCGTCCATTTTCCCATGTCACCTTCAGGAGTAAGGTTCGGCACCTTCACTCCCTCGATTGTGTTTCCGCCGCCGACGTCCTGGCCATGGCAGCCGGTGCATCCGCCGGCCTTCGCGAGATATTCGCCGTACTCAGCGGTCACTCCCTCGGCGACAGGCGCAGGTCTGGGCTCGCCACGCGGGGTGATCTCCGCGGGAATCAGAGGGAAATCGCCAAAGAGATAAATGATTCTGGCAATCGGCCCGATCTGCTGCATCGGAGCGAAAGTCATGTCTGCGGATGGCAGGGTCTTGAGGTATGCGATGATCGCGCCGAGGTCTGCGTCATTGAAGTGGTAGAACGCCTCGGAGGGCATGAAGATGAGTGGCTTACCGTCCCGGCCAACGCCGTGACGAATAGCCCGCACATAGTCGGCCTCGCTGTACGAGCCGCCAATTCCGCCTTTGCCTGCAGTGAGGTTCGAGGACGTCAGTCTTGCAAACACAGGAGCGTCCATCATCACTTTACCCGCCATGTCGTCTCCATGGCATACCTGGCATTTGCCAGTCGTCAGCGAAAGATGTTTTCCGCGCGCAATGGCTGCCGCATCCGTTGGAATCGCCACTGCAGCGACTTCGGTCGGATAAGTCTTTCCCATTCGCGATGACGTAATTGCGTAAACAGTTCCAACCGCCAGCAGGATGACTGCCACAAGTCCGCCGACGATATAACCAAGCCACTTGAACGCTTTCTTCATGGGTGTCCCGGCAAACAGGTCATGGAAAGTGAGATTCGGCGCTCCAACCTATTAGCTGCTGTTCCGGACGTCTAGCTTCAATCCTGCGATACTATGCAGTCCCTTCGACAATCTCCTGTTTCAGGGCCGCGACATGAATGGCGGCAGTCGCCACTCCGTCGTTCGCATTCCCGACCTCATGCCCACTTTCTCAATGGAATACCGACAGCTGGGGAACAGCGATCTTCGCGTCCCCGAGATCTCACTTGGATCGTGGCTTACATATGGCCTCGGCGTTGACGATGACAATGCACGCGCATGTCTCAAGAGGGCATTCGACGAGGGCATCAATTTCATCGACACTGCCAATATTTACGGCCGCGGCGCGGCTGAAACTTTCCTCGGCAGCGAGCTCGCCGGCCGCGATCGTTCATCCTACATGCTCGCGACGAAGTTGTATTTCCCGATGACTGCCGATGATCGGGGGCTCTCGGCGCTGCAGATTCGCAAGCAGATCGATGCATCCCTGAAGCGGCTTCGCACCGACTACGTGGATCTTTACCAGTGTCACCGCTACGACGGCAACACTCCGCTCGACGAAACGATGACCGCGCTGACGGAGGTCGTCAATCAGGGCAAGGCGCGCTACATAGGCTTCAGTGAATGGACCGCGCCGCAGATACAGGCCGCCGCCGACATCGACGGCGTGGAGAGGTTCGTGTCGAGCCAGCCTCAGTATTCGATGCTCTGGCGCGAACCGGAAAAGGAAGTAATTCCGCTGTGTGCGCGAATTGGGATTGGCCAGATAGTATGGTCGCCGCTCGCCCAGGGAGTGCTTACCGGCAAATACCTTCCCGGGAAACAACCACCAGCCGACTCACGGGCTGCAAACGACGACATGAACGCATTCTTCGGAGACGATCTGCGGAACGACGGTACGCTCGCCGCAGTCCAGCGATTGGTGCCTATCGCTGACGATCTTGGAATTACGATGGCGCAAATGGCGCTCGCGTGGGTTCTGCGGCAGGGTGGTGTTTCGTCGGCAATAGTCGGCGCGAGCAGGCCGGCACAGGTGAGTGATAACGCCCGTGCGGCCGGCGTCCGACTCGATGATGAGACTCTAAAATCGATCGACTCTGTGCTCATGCCCGTGCTCGAGACGTTGAAGAGCACTCAATAGCGACTGATCGGGAATTAGTAGCTGCTCGTTACTATTACCGTCTCTGTTCGACAGAACTGAGGCGCTGGCCGGGAAAGGGGGGGCGATCACCTTACGAACCGCTCGGCGAGTTGCACCAGTCGCTCGTCATCGGCAGCGCGGGCACGAATGAGGATGGCTTCGACGAACGGCTTCAACCGCTCCTCGCCCCAGTAGTATCCGGTCGCCATTTCTGCACTGCCAGTATCGCCCTCCCGCGCCGCCTCCAGCATTGCCTCGGCGGCTGCGGCATCGAAGCCAGGGTCGGCTCGATCCGGGAGATTGAATCTCCGGGCAGGGTTGCCCCATTGCCCAGCGTCTTCGTTGACAAACGCCCTCGACACTATCTCCTCCGTTGTGTGATCAACCGCCCGTGCCCGCTGCACCAGTATCGAGTGCCTGACAAAGCCGTTCAATTGGAACAATCGTGCCGCCTCCCGGACCACGGGGCCGTCCCGGTTTACGCCTCGCCTACACCTTGTTCTTTATCGATAACAGCAAACTCCACGAGCACGGTGCTTGATCCCTCCGAATCCCCGGCGTATTACCTAAGCCATGAAATCCCGATGCCTGCGCGCACTGGCGCTCGTGATCGTCTCGGTCGCTGCCGCCAGCGCGGCTGCGCAGACACCGCATCTTCCCATGCCGATCGATCCCAGGCACTCGGCGGAAGCAGGCTGGCTCGCGAAGGAAGTGATTGCCACGCGCTCTCTCGACGACATGACTCGCAGGGAAAACTGGGTATTTCAGGGAACGGGGAAGCTGACATTCCTTCCGTCTACAAATCATCCCGCACGGATTCCAGCGCTGAGAGTGGACATGGACATGTTCACCCGGATACCCGCCCCGACCCGAAGCAAGCTGTCGTCCGTGAATCTGAAGCGTGCGTTCACTGGTGAGAACTGGAGTGACTACAATCGCATCTCTTTCTGGGTACGGCCGCAGTTGTCCGGGTTTCCCATGCTTCCAATCCAGATTGTCCTTCACAATGACGGAAAGGAGAAAGTGCCGGATGCGTACTACCGTGAAGGCATCCACTACGTAACGCTGGAGAACGACAAGTGGCAGCAGGTGGTCTGGGAGATCACCCCCCTCGCGCGGGACAAGGTCACGTCGCTCGAGATTGGCTATTGGGTAAACAAGATGCTGGCGGCGCCGACCGACCGGGTGGCATTCGAAATCGGCAGCGTCGAGTTGCAGCGAGTGACCCCTGATCACTATGAAGGATGGAAAGTTGCTCCGGGCAAAATCGCTTACAGTCACACGGGATATCAGTCGGGGTCACAGAAAACCGCGCTTGCCAGCGGTCTCTCCGCCCGCCGCTTCAGTTTGATCCGTATCGGTGATGGCACGTCAGAAAAAGTGGTTCTCGAGAAGCCGGTCCAGACTGTGAACACGCGCTTCGGCGAATTCCAGCGAATTGATTTTTCCGAGGTTCGCGATGCGGGTAGCTATGTCATTGCTGCCGGCGACGTGCGTACGCGGTTGTTCCGTATCGACGACAATGTCTGGAAGGGAACCCTCTGGAAAACGATCAACTTCTTTTACGCCGAGCGCTGCGGGTATGCAGTGCCGGGACATCATGGCGTGGATCACAAGGACTGGTTCGCTACGCTGGGCGACAGGAAGATCGTTATGAACGGAGGGTGGCACGACGCGGGCGACCTGTCGCAGGGGGTGATCAACACCGGTGAAGCGACTTACGCCATGTTCGCCCTTGCCGAGCAGTTAATGGCCAGGGGCGGAGAACCGGAGTTGTCGCGACGGCTCATCGAGGAAGCGAAGTGGGGCCTCGACTGGGTGTTGAAAGTCCGGTTTCCCGGCGGATATCGCATTGCGTTTGCTTCGCACAACCTCTGGTCGAACGGGATAATCGGGGACGAGGACGACCGTTCTCGAGAAGCAAAGAACAACCCGAACGCCAACTACATTGCGGCGGCTGCCGAGGCGATTGCCTATCGCGTGCTTAAACGGACCGACCCGGTGCTCGCTGCGCGCAGTCTTGCGACCGCAGAGGAGGACTGGCGTTTCGCCATTGCGGGCACGGAAGGTCCAGGGACGTGGCACACCCCAGCATTTGCGGCGTCGCCCGTAGAGCTGGCTGGCATAGGCATCCTCGCGTCGCTCGAGCTTCACAGCGTCACTGGGAAAAAGCAGTATGCCGACAAGGGTTTCGAGCTCGCGCGGATCATTGTGGCTTCTCAGCAGAAGAGTTTCGTCGGCACGACATTTCCGCTTGCAGGTTTCTTTTACACCGGACCTGATCGGGACACGCTGTTCCATCAGTTCCATCGTGGTAACGATCAGGCTCCGATCATTGGCCTGAGCAGGCTTGTCGCCGAGTTTCCCCGGCATGAGGACTGGATGAGCTGGTATTCGGTTGTAGCGTTGTATTCTGAATATCAGAAAAAGAGCTCGCGCGCGACCGCGCCGTGGGGCGTTTTGCCTGCGTACGTTTACCACGACCGGGAATTTCTGCAGGTGCCTGAAAAGGGCGCGCTGCATATGGCAACGCGTGATGCATTTCGCGATCAGGTTCTGAACGGCATGCCAATGGGTGGCGGGTACTACCTGAAAGCCTTCCCGGTGTGGTTTGCGCGACGCGGTAACTATGGTGTGCTGCTATCTCAGGCGAAGGCGCTATCGGCAGCCTCGCAGTTACGCGGCGACCGGCTCGGACTCGAGCTGGCACAGACTCAGGCACAGTGGATTGTCGGCCGAAACCCCTTCGTTCAAAGCACCATGTATGGCGAGGGTTATGACTGGGCCCAGCAGTACAACGTTTCTTCCGGTGACATGGTTGGATCACTTCCCGTCGGAATGCAGAGTCGCGGCAACACCGATCTCCCGTACTGGCCGTCGCAGAACATGTACGTCTACAAGGAAGTCTGGATACACCCTGCAAGCCGGTGGCTGTGGCTCATGCAGGATCTGGCTGGCCCGACGTCAAGCGATGATTCTACCCCGATCGCTGCAGGCGCGGCGCTGAAGTTTGCGGTAGTCTCAGAGACGAGTGCGAAAGGGGAAGTCACAATCAATCTCGAAGCGTCGGGCTCGGGTGTTCACACCTTTTCCGTCCGTGCAGAGAACCTCGTGACGAATCCGGTTGCCAGGTCCGTATCGCTGCGGCCAGGAAAAAGCCAAAAGCTTCAATGGAGAACGCCGATACTTTCAACCAGTGCGCCCTGGGTTGCGGTTGTAATTCCGGATGGAGACGTCAAGCGCCGGCGCGAAGTGCTGGGCTCACTCCCGAGGTTCGCTGGAAAACATGTAACCGAGCTCTGATTCCCCACGGATCAGTGGCAGTCACGCATCCGTCGATGCGATCTACGGCGAATCCCGCGCTTTCGATGCTCTTCGCGGCCGATTCGGCGCTTCGCGAGTCTGGCAGCACGAGTTCCCAGTCGAGAAGGCGCGCGTCGTCATCATTCGCGAGACGGGCTCCCGCGGCCCAGGTGTTGACCGCCACATGATGATGGTAGCCCCCGGCCGCCATGAACAGCGCTCCCGGGTAGCCCCATACGGTCTTGTCCAGGCCCATTGCTGCATGATAAAAGGCAGCGGCTTCCTCCAGATCACCAACATGAAAGTGAACGTGGCCGATCCTTGTGCCTGCAGGCGGCCCGGTCCATCGCTCGCTACCCGCGGACTCGACGAGGCTTTCAGTGTCGAGCGGTTTTGTCGCAATCTCCCGCTGCCCGCCGGCCGACGTCCAGCTTTCCCGAGGCCGGTCGGCGTAGACTTCTACTCCCAGGCCGTCCGGATCAGTGAGATAAAGTGCCTCGCTTACCAGATGGTCGGCCATACCGGGCTGGATGCCGATCGCCGAAAGGTGGAGAAGAAACTGGCCGAGTGAAGCCCGATTGGGCAGCAGCACTGCGAAATGATATAGACCGATCAATCCGCGCCGGGGCATCCGCGCTACGCCATGCCTCTGGCATAATTCGATAAGCGCAGTGTTGTCGTTTGCGGCTGTAAGGGTCGCCGACCCCTCGGATCTGTGGAGCGTGCGAAATCCGAGAACCGTTTCGTAGTACGCGACTGACTGGCTGAGATCACCGATCTGAAGTCTGACCCGGCCGATGTGCGCCGATGGGGGCAATCGGTACCCAGGGGGTGGAACACCGATGTCATTCATCAAAGAGAATTCTGTCAAACTCGGCCGGGTGCTAGGTCCGGTGTGCTTCTGCCTGATGTGATATCGATCCGATCTTGCCGACGGGCGCGGCTTCGGAAAGCAACCGGGTCACGAACCGCTGGCCTTCGGCCACTCGCTCGATCTCGATTGCAATTGACTCCATTCCCTGCTCCAGGCGTTCCAGACGTTGCGCTGATTCCGGTGGAAACGACGTCTGCAAGGGAGTACGGCTGGAACCTTTCCATATCCGCCGCGCGTACGCAAGCGCGATTGGAAAGAGAACGAAGACCGTGAACGCACCGGAGAGGGCGGCGACGTTTTCGGGAATGTCGTTGCCAGGTAGCGGGCCTGCGCCTGAAACAGTTGCCAGCGGAGCAGCGGAGAGCTGGCGGCCTGTCGCCGCGATATCGGTTTCCAGCTGCATCAGGCGCGTATCGAGCACGGCAAGCTGGCCTTCAATTCCAGCGCGCGGTGCTCCCTCGGGCTGGGCGCGAAGCTCCTGTGACAGCCGGCGTCGCCGGCCTGCCGATGATTGCTGCTGGTTTGACAATTCCTCGCGCCTTGCGCGAAGGTCGGCCACGCCCTGTTTCGTGAGCGGAATAGCCAGTGTCTGGCTTGTTCCATCGGCGTTAGTGACGGTTACCGTTGCGCGACCGCTCGACGGCGCTGGTGTCGCCTGCGCGGGACCACTGGAGGCTTGCATGAGACAAACCTACGGCATGGTCACCGCCGGCGTTTCACGGCTGCAAGCGTGCTGCATCGCCCGGACAATGGCGGAGAGATTTGCCGGTGCAGCAATTCGTGGAGCGTTACAATCGCACAAATCGATTACTGGCGGGAGACCTTTCTCATTTTCGTCTCGGGGTTCGTCGAGAATCGAAAGGTGAACCAGGCGAGGTCGGTAACGAGTTCATCGTACAGAGCAGGAGTCATGGCCGAAGCCAGAGGATCGGTCCTGCCGGCGATCTCGGCTTTCAGATGGTCTATCCACTGCTGGGTGAAGTCCGCCATACAAGGGTTCCTTTGCAGATGAGATTTCGCGCCTGAAACTGTCATGTAGATCGCGCCTGCACACAAATTAGCGTGCGGCTGACTCGCCGGAGTTGCGAGCGCATCCTCGACGCTGCTGATGCTGGCGAAGCCGCAACGTCGCGGGCTACGGTGTGGGTGCCGGCGAGTGAATTCTTGCCAGCTCGTTATGAAGCTCGAACATGCTTTCGATGAAAACCATTCGGCTCCGTCTCAACCCATGACTCAGACGCTTCGATCCATCGCCACCTACAAACAGTTCCACGTCGTCGGAAATGAGGTTGTCGAGATCGCGAAGTTCTGCTGCGACACGTGATGGTTTCCCGGAAAGCACGACGCTCACGCCCACTACGCGGGCCCCGGTTCTGGTAGTCGCGTCGGCCAGGTCGGACAGCGGAAGATCCGAACCGAGGTAGATGACTTGCCAGCCGGCATTAGCAGCCGTTGCGGCCGCCATGAGTGCTCCGTTTGCATGACGTTCCCCCTGGAGCGTCGCAAGCACGATCGTCGGACTTCCCGCCGGGTACGTGGGTAAGGGCGCGGTCTGGGAAACAACTCGCTGAACCAGCGCGGTTGCAAGATGCTCCTGTGACACCGTGAGCTTTCCTGCGTGCCAGGCATCGCCGATCTCTCTAAGAAATGGTGCCGCGACAAAGTCGAGGAAATCGATCGTGCCGTAGCGGGCGAAATTTCGTCGCAGCAGAATCTCGAGGCCCGCAGGGTCGAGCATCTCTGTGAACCTGATCGCCTGTTCGACAGCAGCTTGAGGCTCGCCGGAGCTTTCGAGCGACCGGATGGAATTCCGCTCGACAGATGCGATGTCGCGCACCAGTTCATCGAGTTTCGAGCTGCTAATACTGGCGACAAGGCTGATTCCGTGACCACCCTGGGTCGCGCGGCGCAGCAACACCAGGCGTTCGATGTCCGCATCAGAGTACAGCCGCTGTCCGCCCGGTGTCCTTGTTGGTTCAACTACTCTGTGCCGGCGTTCCCAGACGCGCAGGATATCGGGGGTGAGGCCTGTTCGATCGGAGACTACTCCAATCGGGTGACGTGCTTCAACTGATGCCATAAGGGATAATCCAAGTCTGTCGAGGTAGTGTCAAGGCTATAAGCTGAACTTTTGCTTGACAGATGGCCCGATGATCGATAAATATCTCGTCCGCGCGTCCGGTTGCGTGCTTTCCACTCGGAGCATTTGATGAAAGAGTATGTGATCGAACGCAGCAGCCGGGTGCCGCGCCGCCTGCCCGAAGTATTCTCGTTTTTTGCAACCGCGGAGAATCTGGAGCGGTTGACACCGCCTGAACTCGGATTTCGTATCAGATCCGAAGTTCCTATAGTAATGAGACCGGGCGCCCTGATCGTTTACACGATCAAGCTGTACGGAATACCGATGAACTGGCTCACGGAGATTACGCGGTGGAATCCTCCCTACGCATTCGAGGACAGCCAGCTCACCGGACCCTACGAAAAGTGGGTGCATTCACACCGTTTCGTGGAAGACAAGGGCTACACGATCATCGAGGACCGCGTCGTTTACGCCCTTCCTTTCGGCGTTCTTGGAAGGCTGGCTCACCCGCTGGTGAGGCGCCAGCTGAGGCGTATTTTCGACTATCGCAACGCTGCCCTGGAGCAGATTTTCCCGCCGGGCCTGGTGCCAGAAACCGCTCGCTGAGCGCAACCATATTGATTGTGTTAATCCATTCACATAGTGTCAATGGATTAACATATTGGCGCCAGATTCTTCACGGGGGTCTCCCTCGATGTGAATTGGTTCGACTTCCTCGCGCCTTGTGCAGAGGTCGGCCACATCCTGCTTCGTAAGCGGTTGTGCTGTATTGCCCGGACACTGGTGGAGAAGATTTGCCTGTTCCGGCAAGAATTCGGTGGAACGTGACGCAGCGCATGGTGTAATCGTCCCACTCAAGACATCCCTGTTACCACATCGTGACGTTGCACGAGACGCAGGTGTGATTCGCTGCCAGCGTCACCGCGAACAAGGGATTTTTGCGGAAGGTTACCGGGTTGTTACTCAAGGCGTGGAAGATGCACTGCAATACCAGAATGACTGCACCGGACCAGGTTGCCTCCCCCGCCTGCAGAAAACCGCGAATTGCCCTTTATTCGCATGACGCCATCGGAATGGGCCACATGCGGCGTAATTCTCTCATCGCACAGACTCTTGCCGGGGCACCGGCTAATGCCGTTGTGCTGCTGATTTCAGGTGCCAAGGAAATGAACGCCATGGCGCTGGCGCCGGGGATCGACTGCATCACCCTTCCCGCGCTCACCAAGGCCGCCAGCGGCGAATACCGCCCGAGGAATCTCGAGATTCCGAGAAGCGATCTCACGAACATCAGGGCGCGGACGATCGAAGCTGCTCTTGAGGCGTTTCAGCCGGATTTGTTCATCGTGGACAAGCTGCCCCGCGGCGCCCTTGGTGAGCTGGACGCCACGCTATCGGCCCTTCGGAAGGCCGGTACGCGGTGTATTCTGGGACTTCGGGACATCCTCGACGATCCCGGCACCGTCGAGCGGGAATGGGTGCAGGGACGCAGTGAGGAAGCTATCGCCGAGCATTACGACCGGGTGTGGGTCTACGGCGATCCGACGGTTTACGACCTCCTGAACGAATACCGGATGTCCGACGAAACGGCGGAGCGCGTTCGTTTCACCGGCTATCTAGACCCGTCGGGCAGGTTTACTGGCGAGCCGGATTTTACCTCGACCACAGTTCTCGAATCCATTGACGAGTCCAGCAGAATGGTCCTCTGTCAGGTGGGCGGCGGGCAGGACGGTGAGCAGATCGTTGCGGCGTTTGTGGAGTCAGAACTTCCAGACGATACGGTCGGAGTGATTATCATGGGCCCCTTCATGCCGGAGGCTGCGCGCGCCAGGCTCACTAAGCGCGCGACCGAACACGGGAGAATGCATCTCGTCGAATTCTCGTCCGAACCCACCCATCTTCTTCGGCGAGCCGACCGTGTGATTGCGATGGGAGGCTACAACACGGTTTGCGAGCTGCTTTCAATGGAGAAGCCGGCGCTGATCGTCCCCCGAACGCGTCCGCGTACGGAGCAGCTCATTCGCGCCGAGCGATTACGAGACTTGGGCGCGCTGTCGGTCATGATGCCCGATGAGACGTCGCCTGCTGCGCTTACCGACTGGATGCGACAGGACGTTGCGTCGCCGGCAGGCATACGCGACCGCATCGACTTCAACGGTCTTGCCCGGATCCCGCATCTCGCTGATGAGCTTCTTGCCGTCGCATGATCCCGTGTTTCGGGGGGCCCCCGCGGAAACGTTCGAGCACTGCAAGGTCGCCTACATCGTCAAAATGTATCCCCGCTTCTCGGAAACTTTTATCGTTTCGGAGATCCTCGCACATGAGCGCGCCGGTCTGTCGCTCGAGATTTTCTCCCTTCGTCCGACTGTCGATACGCATTTTCAGGATATGTTGGCCCGCGTCCGGTCGCCTGTTCGCTTTGTCGCCAGTGCACGGCCAAGGACGGCCGACTTCTGGGCCGCGCTATCGACTGCAGGCAACAGTCTTCCCCGTTTCTGGCAGATGCTTGGTCAGTTCGCGGGCGAGGACGAGCGGGACGTCTATCAGGCTGCGTTGCTCGCACGCGAATTGGCAGCGGGTGGCTTCACGCACATCCACGCGCACTTTGCGAGCGTTGCGGCGACAGTCGCGCGAATGGCGTCGCGGTTGACGGGAATTCCATTTTCATTCACTGCTCACGCCAAGGACATCTATCACGAGACTGTCGACGCCGCCGAACTGAGGCGAAAGCTCGGCGATGCTGCCGCCGTCGTAACGGTCAGCGATTTCAATGAGAAGTTTCTCCGGAAAGCCTACGGTCCGGCTGCAGGCCGCGTCCGCAGGATCTACAACGGCCTGGATCTCGAGAATTTTCCGTTTTCCGCGCCCCGCAATCGGGAAAATATCGTTGTCGCCGTCGGGCGTCTTGTTGAGAAGAAGGGTTTCGACGACCTCATCCGTGCGATGGGGGTCCTGCGTGATCGCGGCGTCAGCGCGCGTTGCGAGATCATCGGATCTGGCGAGATGGACGACGAGCTGCGCGGGTTGATCGCCAATCATCGACTGGGAGAAACGGTGGCCCTCATCGGCCCGCTGCCGCAGCGCGAGATGGCGAACCGGGTTGGCTTGGCGAGTGTTCTCGCGGCGCCGTGCGTCAACGGCCTCGACGGCAACCGCGACGGACTGCCGACTGTTCTGCTCGAAGCAATGGCACTTGGAACGCCCTGTATCTCAACCGCGGTCGCCGGCATTCCCGAGGCGGTGCGCCACGGGGAGACTGGGATCCTGGTAGGTGAACGAGACGTTTCAGCACTCGCCCTGGCGATTGAATCACTGCTGTCAGACATTGACATGCGGTGCAGGCTCGCAGCCGCAGCCCGACAGATGATTGAAGCCGAGTTTAGTGTCAATCGTAACTCAGCCGCGGTGAGGAAGCTTTTCACGGTCGGCCGTATCAGCGGTGCAGAAGCGGCCTGATGAGGGTGGCTTACGTTTGCGCCGACCCGGGTGTTCCGGTCTTCGGCACCAAGGGATCGTCGGTTCACGTCCAGGAAGTCGTGCGGGCGCTGATCGCGCATGGCGCCGAAGTCGAGATCTTTGCCACGCGCTTCGATGGAGATCCTCCGGAAGATCTGCGTAACGCGGGAGTCTACTGGCTGTCGGCGCTTCCCAAAGGCGACATAGCGTCTCGCGAACGGGCGTCGCTCGGTGCCAACCTCGGACTCCAGGCCATGCTGCGCGGTGCCGGGCCGTTCGACTTCGTTTACGAGCGCTATTCCATTTGGAGCTATGCGGGAATGGAGTACGCTCGCGAGGAGGGGATACCGGGGGTGCTCGAGGTGAACGCGCCGCTGATCGAGGAACAGGCGCGGCATCGTGGGCTCGTCGACCGTGGAAGCGCGGAGCAGGTCGCGCAACGTGTGCTCGATGCGGCTTCCGCGATTGTCGTCGTATCCGCTGAAGTTGCATCATACCTCTGCCGGTACTCCGGAGTGAGCCCCCGTGTGCATGTCGTCCCGAACGGAGTGAACCCCGACCGGTTTCATCCGGGAGTCCTACCACTCTTCCCGCGCGAGCCTGGGGTCTTCACAGTCGGCTTTGTAGGGACGCTCAAGCCGTGGCATGGACTCCCGGTTCTCGCCGACGCCTTCACCCAACTGCATGCCCGTCACGCTGACACACGATTGCTTGTTGGTGGCGACGGACCTGAGCGGGCAACGCTTGGAGCACAGCTCGCTGCCGATGGCATGCAGGCCGCGGTGACGTTTACCGGGCCGCTCGAGCCGGAGTTGATTCCCGCCCTGCTCAGGTCCATGGACGTGGCGGTTGCACCATATCCGCAGGGTGATTTTTATTTTTCGCCATTGAAGGTTTACGAGTACATGGCGAGCGGACTTCCAGTGGTTGCGAGCGCCATTGGGCAGATTCCCGATATCATCCAGCACGGCGTGAACGGATTGCTGTGCCCGCCGGGCGACGCGCGGGCGTTTGCAGACGCGCTCGAGTGGGTGCGTGAGTCCCCCGGGGTGGCTGAGCGGCTTGGATCGGCAGCCCGGCAGTCGATTGTCAAGTCGCACACGTGGCGGATGGTCGCGGGGAAAATCCTTGCGTTGGTGGAAGCCGCGATGGCAACCCCGGTGCCAGCCGGAGAGCGATAATGGCCCACGCTTCGCCGTCGGGGCTGTTCAACTTCTTCCGGAGATTCCGACCGCAGATCATGGCGGAAAAAAAGTTGCTCGCCTTGTCGACTGTCGGCGTAATCGGCGAAGTCGGCATGCGCCTGCTCGAACCGTGGCCGATCAAATTCGTCATCGATCATGTCCTCGATCCTGTCGGGTCTTCCAGCGATCTTCCTCGGATCCTCCGCGGCGTATCACCCCTGACTCTCGTCACGATTTCGGCGCTGATGATCGTCACGTTCGGGGCTTTGCGGGCATTGGCGGCATACGCGAACACTGTCGGGCTTGCCCTCGTCGGTAACCGGGTATTGACGCAGGTGCGCTCGGATCTTTACCGGCATCTCCAGGCCCTGCCCCTTTCTTACCACACGAGGGCGCGGAGCGGCGACCTGCTCATCCGTGTGATCTCGGATGTCGGACTTCTGAAGGACGCCACTGTCGGCGCCATGCTGCCCTTTCTCACCAATATTCTGATGGTGACGGGAATGATCGGCGTGATGATGTGGCTCGACTGGCGCCTCGGTCTGCTGTCGCTCATGACCCTTCCGATATTCTGGCTTCGCACGGCTACGCTTACCAGGCGATTGAGGCATGTGGCCCGGGAGCAGCGGAAGCGCGAAGGAGCAATGGCCGCCACGGCGGCTGAGTCGATCGGATCGATCAAGCTCGTGAAAGCGCTGTCGCTCGAGCAGGTTTTTTCCTCTGCATTTGCGGTCGAGAACGCGAAGAGCCTGACTGACGGCGTGAAGGCAAAGCGAATCGAAGCAGCACTCGAGCGTACCGTCGATGGACTCATCGCGGTCTCATCCGCGCTGGTTCTGTGGTTCGGGGCGCGAATGGTTCTCGACGGCACAATGACGCTGGGCGGGCTGGTCGTGTTTCTCACTTACCTGAAGAACGCCTTCAAACCGGTGCGCGATTTCGCGAAGTACACGGGGCGCCTGTCGAAAGCCGGGGCGGCGGGTGAGCGCGTGCTCGACATTCTCGATACCGTGCCCGAGCTGAGAGACCGGCCGGATGCTGTTCCCGCGCATGCGCTCACGGGGGCGATCAGGTTCGAGCAGGTTCGCTTCGGTTACGAACCGGGCCATGACGTGTTGCGGGGATTCAATCTCAGCATCGAGCCCGGAGAACGAATAGCGCTCGTCGGGGAATCCGGCGCGGGCAAGTCCACAATTGCGAGTCTGATGCTTCGCCTCTATGAGGCCGGCGAAGGCAAACTGCTGGTTGACGGCCGTGATGTGCGGGAGTACACAACCGAGTCGCTGCGAGGGCAGATCAGCGTCGTGCTTCAGGATACGCTGCTCTTTGCCGGGACGATTCGCGACAACATCGCTCTTGGATCAGAGGGCGCGACGAGTGAGTCCGTCGAGGAAGCAGCACGTATCGCGAGAGCGGATGTTTTTATCCGTGCGCTGCCCGATGGCTACGATACACTGGTTGGGGAGCGCGGCGTTACACTCTCGAGCGGACAGCGGCAGCGAATTGCAATTGCCCGCGCCGCGGTCAGGAACGGTCCGATTCTTCTTCTCGACGAGCCAACCACCGGTCTCGATGAAGACAATCGGGCGATGGTTGCCACGGCCCTGGAACAGCTCGGCCGCCACCGCACCACGCTGCTCATTACCCACGACCTTGCCCTTGCTCCGTCGTGCGACCGCATTGTCTTCCTTGAGAACGGAGTAGTGGCGGAAAGCGGCGTTCATTCCGAACTCATGGCGGCCAACGGCAGGTACGCGCGGCTGTATGTCGCTCAGTCGCGCGCCCGCAACGAGCTGACAAGAACGCCGGTGCGCAGTGCTCGCATCGCCTGATCTGGGTCTGACGAAGCGCCAGCCGCTGCTCCCGGGTCTCGCGACTGCATTGGATGCCGAGGCGCTCGCAGGCGCAGCAGCCTCTTATGGTCTCACGCTGCCGGCAGATGCGGCGGTGTCCTACGTGAGATTCAAGCCATCCACGGCCTGCATTGTGGCCTATGCATCAGCGCGGGATTCGCGGCACCTACGGTACTACGCAACGGCGTTTCGGCGGGACAGCGCCAAACTCGTCAAAGCTTACCAGCGCAAGGTTGTGCACACGGCAGAAGGCCCGGGTCGCGTGGTGATGGGCGAGCATGCGATCGAGCTTTGCGTATTTCCAAACGACGACCACATCCCTGTGCTCATCCGGCTTGCCGATGCGAAAACGCGGCAGCGACTTCTGCTCCGAATCAAGCCGCTGAAGACAAGAGCCATCGAAACTGCAGTGACGGTACTCGCATACAAGCCGGAGCGGCGGTGTGTTCTCGTGCTGACGCCGGTGGAGAAACGCCCCGTCGTAATCAGAGCGTATGAGGCACGCGGCTTCGGGCCTGCCCTCGCGAGAGCCATGCACTTTTCCGACAGCGGTGCAGCTGGAATTCAGCGACTGATCGGCTGCGACATGCACCATCGTCTCCTGGCGATGGATTGGTGCGAAGGCGTGTCACTTGCCGCCGGGCTGCGTGACGGACTTTCGAGCCGAACGCGCTTAACATCAGCTGGTGGGGAACTGGCCAGCCTCCACGCACAAGACCCGGCCGCGCTCCCGGAATGGAGAGCCGACGACGCAATAAAGCGACTGAAGCAAACCGTGAAGGCGCTGGGATCACTCTGTCCGGATCTTGCACCACGAGCGGCCGCGCTCGGGCGTGATCTGGCGCGGGTCGTTGAAACGGTCGAACCTGCGCGAGCCACGATTCACGGGGATTTCGATGCAAGCCAGGTGCTGATAAACGAAACGGCGGCTACGATCATCGATCTCGATGAATGCTCGAGCGGGCCTCCTGCAATCGATATCGGCAATTTCGTTGCTAAACTGAAGGTCAGTGCAGCGAGGAGTGAAATTGCTGAATCGGACGCCCGCGAGGCAATCGACGGTCTGATCGGCGGATATGAGTCGCGCGCACCGCTCCCACCGGCGAAGGACCTGCGCACAGCGACGGCGATGGCGTTGTTCGCGATGGCGCTGGAGCCATTCCGCCGCCATCGCACCGCCTGGCCTCAGGAAATCGAAGTGATTCTCGAGATGGCGGAACGGCATCTTCGAGGCGACGAGTGACTGGATTCGCCGATCCGGCAATGCCATGGCTGGATGACGCGCTGAACCTGGAACGTGCGCAGGCGATGCTGCGAAGCTCCGTGACATTGCCCACCCTCGATCCGCCATCGCTGAAAGTCCGCGGTGTGCGCCTGGTGCGACATCATCTAGGACGAAGATGCCTGATCGAGTATTGTGTCGACGTGCAACACCGCGGCCTGCAACGCCAAATCTGTCTCCTCGGCAAGGTAAGAGCAAAGGGGCTGAACCGCGAAACGATTCGGGTCATGACCGCTCTCCGGGACGCCGGATTCGGATCGCATTCCGCAGACGGCATATCGGTCCCTGAGCTTGCCGGCGTAATTTCTGACTGGCGCATGTGGCTGGCGGTAAAGGTGGAAGGAACTCCGGTAAGCGAATATCTGGCCGGTGCGGAGCGCACATGGTTTGCGGAGCGCGCAGCGGATGTCGCGCAAAAAATTCACCTGTCAGGTGTCGCGGGTGCCACCAGGCACACAATCGAGAACGAGATTACGATCCTCGATGCAGCGCTTTCGAAGGCGGCCGACGCGAGACCTGATCTGGATCCGCGGATCCGCGATGTCGCGGCGGCGTGCGGGGAAATGGCAGGCAGTGCACCCACCGGTCGTTTCGCGGGGATACATCGCGATTTTTATGGCGACCAGATCGTAGTGGCTGGTGACCGGCTCTACATCCTCGATCTCGATCAATTCTGCGAAGGCGATCCGGCGCTCGACATCGGCAATTTTCTCGCGCACATGACGGAGCAGTCGATTCGTCTTCGCGGCGAGCCGTTCGCTTTCGACGACGCTCGAACTTCGTTGCTCGAACGCGCCGTTCGCAATGGCGTCGGGAGAACTACAATTCTGATTTATGATTTACTCACTCTGGCACGACATCTATGGATCAGCACACGAATTCCGGACCGCGGCCACATGACGCCGGCGATTCTCGCCGAGTGCGAGCGACGCCTGGAGCGGTCTTTGGTGGAGACGCGATGATCAAAACCCTGATTTTACCTCTCGTTGCCTGCATCGCTTCTGCTCCGCTCGATGCGCAAGTTCGCACTCCACCACGGAAAGCGCCGACCGCGACCAAACCTGCAAAACCGCCGGTCGCGAAGCCGCAAGCTCCTCCGGTGACTGCAACTCCTCGTGTTCCCACCGCGACTAAACCCGGGAAGACCGCCGCGAAGGATACCGTCCGTCAGGCAAGCCGCTGGCGTCCATACGGGTTTTCGGCTTTCACCGCCGAGGTCTTCGACAGCAACATCGATCGTGAGAGAGAAGATCCGACTCGCGCCAACGGTTTCGTCATTGGTGGTGTCGTGCGGTACCAGAGCGCGGAATCGCGGCCCGGATTTGCAGTGGCGTACGAGGCGGCCCGGCATTCTTACACCGCCAGCGAACAGTTCGACAGGATCAGCCAGAACCTGAGTGTTGTGCTGTCGAGGCGCCTTACGAAGCAGGTCACTGCGGAGACGATCGGAGAGGCGGCGCTGAAGGGATCGTCCGAAGATCGCGACGTGGGCAACCAGTTCCTTTTCCTGCCGCGGCTGAATTACCGGCTGGACGCGGCTCGCAGGCTCCGCGCATTCGGCGCTTATCGCATCCGCCGTTACGAAACCAATCCAGACCGGGACGCGGCTAACAGATACGTCGGCGCGGAATTGCGCAGCGACGTTGGTCGACACTCACGCGTTGACGTTGGTTACCGATATGAGACGAACAGTGCGCGGTCGGAGCGGCGAAGTTACGTCCGGCGCACGTATTCGACCGGCCTGGAGCGATCGTTTGGACGCAACGATGATATGTTCGCGGAGTTGAAGTTCCGGTCCCAGCGCTACCCTAAGCGGCTCGTCGAGGTGGATGACGAGGATGTGCCGCGACACGATTACCGTCTCACTCCGACCCTCGAATGGAATCATCGTTTCGGCGCGGGCTTTTCGCTGATCGCGAATTACAATTTCGAAAACCGGACGTCGAACGACCCGGACAACGGGTATCTGGATCACGTATTCGCGTTGACCGGGCGGTACGACTGGTAAGCTGCGGTCAGTCCTTTTTCGCCGGTTGCCCGGTTATGGAAGACCTGAGGCGGAAAGATGTACCACATCAAACGAAGGGACGACCACCGTATCAGACCGCCGTCAATCGTCTCAAAATTTCCTCTCGCAACACTGGCGGCTCCAGCACTTCTGCATCCGGCCCGTACTGCAGCACATGCCGCACCCCCCAATCCGCGTCTGCCAGCGGATGTTCGATCGTAAGAGATCCATCCGCATCCACCTCGACGCCTTCACGCTCCGCAATCCACCGCGCAATTTTCGCTGAGTAGCGGACTTTCATTCCGGCGGCCGGCGTGTCGATCTGAAGAGCTTTGCCATCCCGCAATGTCTCGCGAACGGAAAAAGTCGCAGGGATCTCGTACCTGTCCGGGAGAGATGTCAGCCCTTCCACCCGGTCCATGCGAAACACCCGGAGACCTTCGCTGGCCTCACAATACGCAACTGCATACCACATTCCGCTGGCGGGGACGATTGCGTACGGTCGCACCACCCGGGTTGTAGCGGCATTCGCTCCCGCCCGGCGATACGTAATCCGCGCCTTGTGATGATCTCGCAGCGCCTTTCGCAGCTCCTCGAGATGCGGTAACCCCTCCGTCGGTGCAAGCTCGGCGAATCGCGTCTCGATGTCGCCGTGGTCCACCGGCAGTCTCGAAATCAGCTTCCGCAGCCGGCCGCGCGCGCTTTCGATCACAGCAGTCTCATCCGGCGGCCGCTCGGCACGCAGAATGGCGAGGCCGAGCTCGAGCGCGCACAATTCATGAATTGTGAGACCCATCGGCCTCAGGAAATGGTTGGACGTGACCTCGACCATCTCGGGCCCGATGTAAATCTGCATGCCGTCGACGAAGCCACCTGGCGCACCATGACGGTCGGCAAGCGATTTCAGATCTGCGAGCAATACCGCCTTTTCAACGCCGGCACTCCTGGCGACCTTCGAGAGACGGTGTGCGTTACCGTCGGCAATCCCCGGAATAACCATGAGGATTCGTCGTAGCTGCCGGGCTGCGGTGTCGGGCACGCGAGCAGGTCGTGACATCTTCGCTGCTTTATTGCTTACCTTACCGCGGCGCGACGCCCCCGCACTACCGTCCGACTCCGCGCGGCGGGGGCGCTTCGCTCCGCTATCGCTCATCGCCCGCTCCATACAGCGCGCGCGTCGCGCGAGCCTGCCGCCTGAATTCCGCCACCAGCGCCGGCGGCTCGACCGGAATGGCTTCACCCCCGAACGACAGGAGCCACCTCGCAAACGAATCCATGCGGCGGAACTGAAACGCGCGACGATCGGGCGATCCCTCGATCTCCATTCCGAGCCGGGCAGCAGCCTGAGCCGCGCCGGTGGCATTCTGGAAATCAACGACTGCATTTTCATGCACGCCTCCGCCAATCTCCCACGCATGACGCGACTTTGCATGCTCGCGAAGATTGAACCCCAGCGGGATTTTGTAGTCCGCCGTCTGTGATGTCGCGCTGTTTACGTCGACGTTCCGCATGCGGTTCAGCCGGAAATTCCGCAGCTCGCCCTTTTGCACGTCCCGTCCAGTGACATACCAGTGCGCCGAAAGAAAAAAGAGTCCGTACGGTTCGAGCGTGCGCCGCGCATCGCTGTTCGTCGCCATGCCGCTGTAGTCGAACGTCACGATCTTGCGCCGGAATAACGCATCGTTCAAAACCGGGAACACGTCCGCAGAGGGAACGCTCCGAATTGCCGGGCTTGAATAACGCGGTTGCGGTGCATCACTGAGCATTGAAGAAACTGTCATCGCTGGCGATGCCATTACCTCCATCGCGGGCCCTTCAGCGGCATTGCCCGATTCCGGCAACGGCAAATCGAACGCGAGCTTTTTCATCGCCGATTCAGCTTCCTCAGCGAGCACCGGGTCGCCCAACGCTATCACCCGTTTTGCTGCTTCCACGATCACCGACAGCTCATCCGGCTCGAACACCAGCGACGCCAGCGCACGAAAGCCGTATTTATCCGGCTTCCTCGGCGTCGACCCTGGTTTCCCTTCGCGCGCGGCGAGCGACAGATAGGGTAGATAGAAACTCTTCGTATCCAGCCGGTACCCCACTGCCTCGCCGTCGTCGAACGCTACTGTCTCGATACCAATTCCGAACGACCGCAGCTCGTCCTTGTCGCGCTCGAACATTCGCATTCTTGCGTCGTGCCGCGTGCCTTCACTGCAATACGCGGGAACATCGGGGGCGAGCTGTTCGAAGGTGGCCGGATATCGCCGCGGCAGAAGCGCGGCAATCAGATCGGTCCAGCGTTGAAGCTTGGAGGGCCGGGCCATTTCTACTCTGCTGTCTCAGTAAAACTCGACATAACTACTTTCTGTTAGAGAATGTCCGCCGGGGACCGCTGCTCCGACAGCAGGAACATCACGCCGGTGTCTGACAGTTGGAGCAGGCACTCACGGAAAAATTCCCCGCTGCTGGTATGCCATCGCGACTTTCCCGATCGCGTTCATGAAAGCCGCCGTGCGCAGATCCACCCCGTGACCATTCTGTATCGACCGAAGCTCTGTGTACGCTGCTACCATCGTCTCCTCGAGCCCTGAATTGACGAGCTCCTCCTCGCCTGCCGCCGCGGTGGCGATTCCCCGTGCATGCGATGTAAACCTGGTACCGGTCAGCTCCTCGATGCCCTCCAGAATCCGCTCGTTGCTTCTCTCCGCGAATCGCTTCTCCATGCGACCGAACCGCATGTGCGAGAGATTCTTTACCCATTCGAAATACGAAACGGTGACGCCACCCGCATTGGCGTAGATATCCGGAATTATCAATGTGCCGCGCGAAAGCAGTCGCTCGCTCGCGTCGGCAGTTATCGGTCCATTCGCACCCTCAACGATGATCCTGGCCTTGATACGATCCACATTCTCCATGGTGATTACGTTCTCGAGCGCTGCGGGAACGAGAACGTCGCAATCGAGCTCCAGTGCATCGGAGTTCATTGCGATGTCACGGGCACCTGCAACGCCGAGGATCGAACCGGTCTCCTTTCGGTGTGCCATTACCCGATCCACGTCGAGCCCGGAGTCGTTCCAGATCGCTCCCTCACGCTCGGCAAGCGCGACGATGATGCCGCCGCCCTCCTCGATGAACTTCGCGGCGTGGTAGCCGACGTTTCCGAGTCCCTGAATTACCACACGCTTACCCGCGAGACCTGTCGCGAGCCCCATCGATTTCATGTCATCTGCATATCCGCACGCCTCGCGTAACGCAAAGTAGACGCCCCGGCCCGTGGCCTCTGCCCGCCCGCGCACTCCGCCTTGTGTCACCGGCTTCCCCGTGACGCAGCCCAGCGCATCGATGGACCCCGGCGCGAGCGTCGAATAGGTGTCCATAATCCACGCCATCTCGCGCGGTCCGGTTCCATAGTCAGGCGCGGGCACATCCAGGCCGGGACCAAGCAGGTTCTTCGCGAACAACTCATAAGTGAATCGGCGCGTGATTCGCTCCAGCTCATCGACGGAGTATCTCACTGGATCGATCCGCACTGCCCCCTTGGCACCGCCAAAGGGGACATCGACAAGCGCGCACTTGTAGGTCATCAACGCGGCAAGAGCAGAAACTTCGTCTTCATCCACCTGCGGAGCGAACCGGATACCGCCCTTCGTGGGAAGCCGATGCACGCTGTGTTGCGCACGCCAGCCGTTGATGACCTGGATTGTGCCATCATCGCGCTTGAGCGGAAAGCTCACCCGGAATACAGAATTGCAGGCCTTGATCTGCGCCAGCAGTCCAGGGGACAGATCGAGATACGCGGCGGCTTTGTCGAAGTACTTGTTGACCTGCGCGAACATCGGGACGTGTGAAGTGCTCATATGTCCTGGAGGAAGAGTAAGTGCAGCTTTCCTGTCACCGCAGGCGTCAACCGCAGCAACGCTGCCGCACCGGTATTACAGTATCGAATGGCAGGGCCCGCCTCACCGACCGGGCATTCGTTTGTTTGCCCGCGGTCCCACCGTCCGCGCTTCCGCACGAGCTCCCGCATCTCCTGCATACTTCGCAGCGAGGTTTCGTACCGTATTGATGTTGCGCAGCGTTGCCGGTGCACCGAGTGTCTTCGCCAGCAGCGGCCTGGAATACGGAGAATCCGTCATCCTGGTCCGGCATAGCCAGTAGACTTCACGCCCATTGATAGCGAAGTCATCGAGCTCGGAGCGGAAACCGCGCAGCTGCCGCTTGACTGCGTCCTTTGGCGGACTGGGAAGGAAGGCCACGAACATAGTGGTCCCCGGGGCCCTGGCGTCCGCCTCGGGAAACGCCTCATACTCGGCGATTGCCGCCACCTCGGCAGGAGTACGGATAAACACCGTCGCCTCGTAGCCGAGTGATCTCTGGAGATGCCGGCCGATTTGCTCCTCGAGCTGCGGCAAATTTCCCACGGGCGCTTCGAAAATGACATTCCCGCTCGCGATGAAAGTCTCGACGTTTCGAAATCCGAGCCGTTCGAACAGAACGCGCAGGTCCGCCATCTTCACATTGTGGCCGCCGACATTTATGGCCCGAAGAAAGGCAATGTACCGCTGCATGATCGATCAGTGACCTCCCACTGTGCTCGCCAGCTTCGAAGTCGGCGGTGCGGTGTTTTAAAGCGATTACTCTAGCGGAATCAGCTTCGCGTTGTTCTCGAGCCACATGTCGAACGACTGAAGCTCGGGATTCAATGCCCGTGATTTGTCCACGTTGCGGCTCGCATTCACGACCTCATCGAATTCGGCATAGAACTGGAACATGTTACCAAGGTCTTCTGCGCCTGGAAACCCGAAGCCGCGAAATGTCTCCGCCGAAACACCGTTATATGCAACCTCACGGCCCAGCGCCCGCGACAGCTTTGCCGCCATCTCCTCACCCGTCAGCTGCTCGCCTGCTATTCCGACCCTGTGGCCGACGAGTTCCACGCCCCGCTTGAAAATTCCATACGCACATTTGCCGATATCCTCAGTGGCAATGCCTGCCAGTTTCCTGTTCTGTAGGGGGAGCGTCAGCAGGAGCGGCCCATCACCGGATTTCTTCGGGCCGGAGTGGATGAAATTCTCCCAGTAGAACGCCACCTGCATGAATGTCGTTGGCACTCCCATCTCGTCGAACACGAAGTCTACCTGACCCTTCGAGTCGAAATGCGGAACCTTGTACTTGCCCATAAGCGTCGGCATCCGGCTATCGCTGAGTGGAATCCAGTTACGCGTATCCTCTAGTGTCGACCAGATCACGTGCTTCAAACCCGCCGCTTTGGCGGCCTCGGCCATCGTTTTTGCCTGAGCTCCCTCTGTGTCCGGCGACATGTGTGCCCAGTAGAAAGTGACACAAAAAGCACCGTAAGCTCCGACAAAGGCCTTGTTCACACTGTCGGGGTCATCAAGATCCGCCTCGACCACCTCCGCCCCCAGGTCCGCGAGCTCCCTGGCCTTGTCTGAATTGACGTTACGCGTCAGGGCCCGGGCTGCGAACCCGCCATCCGGCTCAGCCAGAATCGCACGTACGAGTCCGCCTCCCTGTGCCCCTGTAGCGCCGGCGACCGCAATGATCTTTGCCTCGCTCATGCCTGAATCTCCTGAGGTTGTCCGGGTCCCGGCGCGAAACCGCGCTTCTGCATCAACGCTTCAATCCCCGGATCACGTCCGCGAAATGAGCGGTAGGCCTCTGCAGGATCGACGGTGTTTCCCGCCGAAAAGACTCTATCGCGCAGCTTTGCCGCAACTATAGCATCGTAAGGACCGCTGCTTTCCATAAACGCCTGCCACGCATCTGCCGTCAATACATCTGCCCAGAGATAGCTGTAGTACCCGGCAGAGTAACCATCGCTCGAAAAAACGTGAAGAAAATGTGCACTGCGGTGGCGCATCGAAACTTCGTGAGGCATGCCGAGTGTGGCGAGTGTATCGCGCTCGAAGGCGCGAGGGTCGATGGGATGCCCGGTAGCCAGATGCATCTTCATGTCCATCAGAGCGCTTCCCAGATACTCGATCGTGTCGAATCCCTGATTGAAGGTCAACGACTGCTCGATGCGGTCGACGAGGACCCGCGGAATCGGCTCCCCCGTCTCATAATGAACGGCAAATCGCTGTAACACCTCTGGCGTGACGAGCCAGTGTTCCAGCAGCTGTGATGGAAACTCCACATAATCGCGCGCGACCGCAGTGCCGCTCAATGCAGGGTATGTCACGCTGGATGCGAGTCCGTGCAATGCGTGCCCGAACTCGTGAAAGAGCGTTCGCGCATCGTCCCAGGAGATCAACACCGGTTCCCCCTGCCTCCCCTCCACGAAATTGGAGTTATTCGAGACAATCGGAGTGATGCCGCCCTCGAACGTTTCCTGGCTCCGAAACGAGTTCATCCACGCGCCGGACTGTTTGCCCAAACGGGCGTAGGGGTCGAAATACCAGAGTCCCAGAGCCGTGCCGGACGACCTATCGGTCACTTCCCAGACGCGTACGTCGGGGTGATAAACCGGCACCTCCACTGAGGCAAACCGAAACCCGAACAGTTCTCCGGCTACCCAGAACATCCCCTCACGGAGCTTTTCCAGCTGCAGATACGCTTTCACCTCGTTTTGATCGAGATCGTATTTCAGCTTCCGAACTTTTTCGGCGTAATAGCGGTAATCCCATGGCTCGATCTGGAAAGTCTGCTGCTCCGAGCGAGCCAATTCCTGCATGGCCGCAATTTCCTCCTTCACGCGTGACACCGCGGGAAGCCACATCTGCTCCAGCAGAGAAGCGGCACGCTCTGGAGTTTTTGCCATCGTGTCATCGAGATGCCAATGCGCATGAGTTGGGTAACCAAGGAGAATCGCCCGCTCGCTGCGAAGAGCGAGTATCCCGGAGATGATCTCGTTGTTATCGTGCGCCCCGCCCATATCGCCCCGGCTCGTGAACATGCGCCAGCCCTTTTCGCGTAATTCGCGACTGCTCGAATACGTAAGAAGAGGATCGATCGCAGACCGGGAGTTTGCTATGACCCACCCGCCCGTCATCCCTCTCTCTCTGGCGGCAGCGGCAGCTCCGTCGCGCGCCGATTGAGGCAGGCCGTCCAGCTCGGCCTCATCGTGGAGAACGAGATAATGGTCGGTCTCGTCAGCGAGTACGTTCTGGGCAAACCGCGTATACATCGCGGCCAGCGCCTGGTTGATCTCCGAAAGCCTTGCCTTGGCCGATAAGTCGAGCCGCGCACCTGCGTGAACGAAGTTCGTATGGTAAAGCCAGGCAAGCCGTCGCTGCTCCGGGGTCAGCAGACCGGTGTCCGACGATTTATAAACTGACTCGATGCGTTCGAAAAGTGCGCTGTTCTGCGTAATCTGATCAGCGAATGACGCCATCCTCGGCGCCATCTCCAGCTCTACCTGCTGGAATTCGGACCCGCTCATCGCCGAGCTCCAGACTCCAAACACCGTTGTCACCCGCTCGTACATGCGACCTGAGCGTTCTAGCGCGAGCAGGGTGTTCTCGAAAGATGCCTCGCTGGAGTCGCTCGCGATTCGTTCCACTTCGGCGAGGTTTTCCTGCATCGCCGCGTACAGCGCAGGTTCGAAGTGTCTGACTTCGACCAGATCGAATGGCGGGACGCCTCCGTGGGATCCGCTCCACACGGCAAGCAGTGGGTTAGGGTCGATGGCTGGCTCGTCAGCACCCGATGCCGCTGACGAATCTTCTGCCGGTGCCGTGGTCACACAGGCTGAAGTGCACGACGAGGCCCGTCAGGCAGCGTGACATGTATCGGGTCACCAGCCTTCACATCGCCTCCAGCAACGACAATGCTCATGACTCCAGTCTTTCGAATCAGATTTCCATCTTCATCCCGCCCGAGCACCGCCTTCATCAGCCCCATTTTCAGTCCGTTGAGCTGAAAGCAGGGATTACGAAGACCGGTGACTTCTACGATGGCCATGTCTCCAATGTGCAACCGGGTTCCGGCCGGCAATGCCAGCAGCTCGACCCCACGGGTCGTGACGTTCTCACCCATCTCTCCAGGCAGTATTGTAAATCCGGCGGAAAGCAATTCGTCGTGGAGCTCAGCATGAATGAGGTGAACCTGGCGCAGATTCGGCTGCGACGCGTTACGAGCAATCCGCGAGCGATGTTTGACCGTCTCACCCATGTGGATGTCGCCGTCGACCCCCAGACCCGCGAGCAGGCGAATGCAACTCACGTTGGGCTTGCGGATTGTGTGCACCGAATTCCGGCTCACCGCCGTAACCATCCCCACCATTAAACATCTCCAGACGCAGGTGAATGGACTGCATAGTAATGTTGCCGCGTCGTCCGGGACAGGCGTCGATGGAAGAGCAGAATCTTCCGGGGGCAACGAGACCAACTATGGTGCGCGGTGTCAGACCGACGGGCGGCTTCTCGCCGATCGCGCGCTTTCCCAACTACTGAAACAGGACTGGCCACGGTCGATCGACGAGCTCTGACAGCCTGCCAGGATTTACCTCGCTGCCTCTTCCTTCTTGATCTGCTTCCGGATCTTCTTGAGACCGGCACGGGATACTGCTTCGGGCCCAAGGGCGCTCATGATGAGCCGGTGCGTGGAACCATCGAACACCTCGTCAACCAGCCGCGCGACAAGCCTCTGTTCCGTCACTTCTCTGGAAACCGCGGGCGAGTAGATGTGGCCGCTTCCCGCGCGCTCTCGCTCGACAATCCCCTTGTTATGCATGATCTGAAGAAGCTTGAGCACAGTGGTATACCCAACCTTCCCCAATTCCTGATGGACGTCACGCACCCGGCTGGGCCCCTTCTCCCAGAGTACCTTGAGAATATTCAGCTCACTATCTGTGGGGAGGGACGACTTCACCGGGAACCTTCAACCTTGCAGTAGGTACGACAACTTTCGTACGAACATATATATGCGGGCCGCAAATGGCTATCTCCCAAGGTCTTAGGCACCTTGGCCGGACATGCCGACGCGTCCAGCGCCCATGCCCGCAAGTGATTGACCTCCGTCGCAAACCATCACTGTTCCGGTTATGAACCGAGCCGAATCAGAGCAAAGAAAAAGCGCCAGATCGGCGATCTCGCTTTTTTTCGCGAACCTTCCCAGGGGAATCGCTTTTGTGAAAACCTGGCGTGCTTCGGGGGTTGGTGCCAAGCGACGCATGCCTTCCGTATCGTCTACCGCACCTGGCGCGATTGAATTCACCCTTACTCCCTCCGATCCCCACTCGAGCGCAAGAGTTTTCGTCAGCATATCGACCCCCGCTTTTGCCGCGCAAACGTGGGCTTGCATGGCCATCGGCACAAACGCCTGGGTCGCCGAGATGTTGACGATGGATGCTCCGGGGCGCTTCAGGTGCTCAAACGCCGCGCGACAGGTGTTGAAGGTCCCAAGCAAGTCGATATCTACCACCGCTTTGAACCCATTCGCCGACATTCCGAGTGCCGGAGCCGGGAAATTGCCGGCCGCACCGCAGATGACGATGTCAAATTCGCCAAAGACCTCGCTGGCGGACGCGATCGCAGTGTTGAGTGCTTCGTAATCGCGAACATCCGCCGGAAATCCCTGAGCACGTCCTCCGCCGGCCACGATTCCTGCGGCAGCCCCGTCGAGTCTGGCCAGCGTACGCCCGACAAGCGCGACGCTTGCGCCATGTTCCGCAAACCGCTCGGCGATAGTAAGGTTGATACCGCTGCCGCCGCCGGTAACGAGTGCCACTTTTCCTTCGAGAATTCTGGTGCCGAATACGGCGTTCATGGTACGCTCCCTATCATTCATTGATTTTTTCTCGACCGATGGCTTCGGTTCCACGGCCGCCGGATATTGAGCAACCTGTTCATTTGCGGGAACGGCGCACGGCTGGCGCTTTTCCGGTCGCGGAGAACATCTCTGTCGCGGCATCTCCCGACGCTCGCTCGAGGGCTACCCTGTTCAAGCTCAAAACGACGCCATGCTCGCCCGGAAGCTCGTGGAGAAGTCGCGCCGACCGCAGGATTTGCACATGATGCGAAATCGTCGGCTTCGAGACTCCGAATATTCGCGCCAGATCGACCGACGTCGTGGGGGTGCGCGCGATCACGGACGCAATCGCGTAACGTGTCGTATCTCCCAGCGCCCTGAAGACCA
Source organism: Gemmatimonadaceae bacterium (assembly GCA_037721215.1). Taxonomy (NCBI): domain Bacteria; kingdom Pseudomonadati; phylum Gemmatimonadota; class Gemmatimonadia; order Gemmatimonadales; family Gemmatimonadaceae; species Gemmatimonadaceae bacterium. The sequence goes on along the minus strand of JBBJNV010000006.1, from coordinate 32,008 downwards.
GCGATGGCTCTGCGGCGCCCTCACCCATGGGGCGGAGCGCAGCATCGAGGAGCGGGATGAAGAAGCGCGTCCGGGAAGATGTGTCTGTGTACGCCGCCCAGAAACGACGGCGGTTGAAAGCCGACGGGATGACGTGGATGCCTTCCACATTGCCCAGCGGTACGCGCATTGTGCCCTGCACCGACGCGACTGAACCATCTTCGATTTTCAACGGAAGGCGGGTGATGCGTGCGAACTCGTCGAGCGAGGAATTGGAGAGTATTTCCTCGAACCGATCGCCTGAATTGAGCATCTGGGGCTTCATGGATTCCCAGGTATCTGCGAACGTCGTCGTCCAGAACGATTCGAGCGAATCTGCAAGCTCCGTTTTATAGTCCTTCGGATTGCTCACAATGCGATCGAAAGCGCGGGTCCCAGGAGCGCTTTTCCGGAACGGCAGCAGCCCGAACAGCGAAAGCAGTTGCTTCCGGGAAGAGGCTTCGGCCGCTATTGTCTGCGAAAGGGTCATCTCCCCAGAGAGGAGACACTCCACTGACTCGACGTTTTTAAACGCCCCGCCCAGAACCGCGCGCTGAAAATCTCCGTTTTCCATTGTTCGCAGCTCCTCCATCATTCCCCTGAACTGCACCATGGGCGGTGCACTGCGAAGGGAGTCAGCAAGGAGGGGCCATACCAGAGGTGAAGGGGCCAGCCGCGCCAGCCTCGACCTCAGGTCTTTCGACAGCTTGCGGCTGGTTTCCTTTCTCCAGGAAGAGTCTTCAAGGCTTTCTGGTTGAGCAAGCACCTGAAGGGCGTAGAAGATCTCGAACCGGGGTGTAATCGCGAAAAGAAAGAGAGATGCTGCGTTCGACGAGAGCGTCATGATAGTTAGATAACTGACTAATCCTAAGGACGCAATCCCGAGGCTGGATGGCTTTCCTCAATGAGGAAAATTCCATTCGTGGCATCGATTCGTACTATTCCGGTCTTGCCGATATCGCTGCCAAATACCCCGTGCAGAGTGACGAACGATGAATACGCCGGAACGAACACCAGCATCCTGCGAAACAATACCGGACGGCCAGCGAGGAATAGCCGGAGGTTGTCGACAAAGGTACCCTTTACCCGCTGCGTGCCTGCAAATCCGGCTACCATGCGCCGCTCGCCGGCGAAGCTCCGTACTTTGACCTTGAACGTCAATGCCTCCGTCGCATATGTCTCCTGTGCCCCTGTGTCCAGGTGAAAGTGGAGGGGAACGCCTTTGCGGGTCGTCAACTGGACGATGGGTTTTCCAATCCAGAACAAATTCCGCGGACGGTGGACAGCGCGGGCGGGACGCACCGGTTTTGCCAACGTCACCTGCTGGTTCCTGTAATCAATCCTGATGTCCAGGCGACTAATGACATCAAACCCGATGATCCCATCGATCTTCACGACGTGATCCGGGTTCCCGGCGTCCGGCCCCATTCTCACACGCATGAGGTTGCTGTCGATTATCATCGCCGTCGAATTGGCGATAGCAATGGCGCCGAGGTCGATGCGTGATATCGAGGCTGGCTGGGCGCCGACCCTGCCAGTGGCGGTCGCCACCTCGAGCGTGTCGGATATAAGGGGTCTTACACCTGAGGCAGCTGCCACATCGGATGCGATTATCGACATGCTGGACCCAGTGTCGAGCCAGAAAAGTCTTCGTCGTCCGTTGATCGACACTGGAATCACCGGCGCTCCCGACGCCGATATCGTGAGAGGCAGCGATACGGTTCGACCAGGAAATGAAACCGTCCGTGCGGGTACGTTTCCGAACGCGGCAGCCCATGCTTCGACTTCCGCCTTGTCTCTCCACTGGCTGCTGTCCCGTACAGCGGATGCAGGGTTGAGCTCAGCGAGAATCTTCCATTTGTCCTGGTATTGGAGCATTGCCGTCAGGAGCACGCGCGACGCAGACCTCACCAGCGAGTCGGTGCCGCTCGAGCGAAGGCTGTCGAGCAGCAGTTCCGCCTCGTCCACCTCTCCGGCGACAATGAACCCAAGCGCGGCGGCAAACGCACGCTCCGAGCTGCTGACGTCGTGAGTCTCCGGGAATGCCGGGTCGAGCGATGACATCGCCTGCCAGAATGTCTTCGCATCGGATTTCCGCGAGGCCCCTGAACGCGCGGCAGCGGCTTTGTCGAGCGTCACGCTGACCGGCTCGTCCACCATCACGGGTCTGGGTGGCGCGCATCCGGATCCGGATAAAGACAGTGCCACTGCGAGCCCGAGACACGCCAGACTGATCTTCATCCTCGTCAGCATCTGCTCGATGGGTCACCTCGATGGATCAATCAGGGGTAGTAATATGTCGCCCTGCACATGTATCCACACGCGAGTGGTGCAGGTGTTGCGAGTCCAGTCAGATCAGTAGTTCAACTTTACGGAGCCACTCATGAGCGAGAAGATCACGAAGACCGAGGAGGAGTGGAAGCAACAGCTTACTCCCGATCAGTACCGCATAGCACGCAGAAAGGGGACTGAGCCTGCGTTTACGGGCAAGTACAACGCGGCGAAGGAGCCCGGAATTTATCGGTGTGTCTGCTGCCAGAACGAACTTTTCGACTCCAATACAAAGTTCGAATCGGGGACTGGATGGCCGAGCTTTTACGCGCCAGTTGCCGAGGCAAATGTGAGCACCGAAACGGATTCGAGTTTCTTCATGAAACGCACTGAAGTGATGTGCAGCCAGTGTGACGCTCATCTGGGTCACGTGTTCGACGACGGGCCAGCTCCTACCGGTCTGCGCTACTGCATCAATTCTGCGTCACTGGAGCGCGCCGACAAACTGAAGTAGCCGAACATTGAAATCGCTGAAACTGCCAGAGACGCGCGCCTCAACGGCCGCAGCGTTCTCTCTTTCGGTCAAGGTCGCCGGCTGGGACCCAAAACGCTGGTTGCCGCATCGCTCTCATTCCCCGTGCGGTCTACCGCCGACACTGTGACGGCATCAGGCTCTGGCGAGTTGCTACCGCCCGCGAACATGTGCGAGCGTTGCCAGCCCGGTAATACTCGCACCGTCCAGTCGGGCCCATTCCGATAGCGCAGCACCCACAGCCAGACTTTTTCCACGCCGCGAGGTGTGAAGCTCGCAACGAGTGCACGGGTTGCCGCGTCACGGGTAATTGAAACGCGAGGCGAGCGCGGTGCAATACTGTCGAGCCATGGCGAGGCGGGTACGAGCGCGGGCCCGGAATAAGGGCCCGCCATAAGCCTCTCTACCAGACTGTCCTTGCTGTTCATCAATGCTTTCGCGCTGAAATGCACATTTCCCGAGGCACCGGGCTCACGGCGCGTGACGGAGATCTGGTCGAGGATTTCCTGGGCGGTAATTCCAGTAGGGGCTGCGCCGCCCACTCTGCTGGTGAAGTTGCCCGGCCAGATGTTGCGCCCTCTGGTGTTCTGGGAAACCCACCATCTCAGCAGCACCGGATAGCTGACATCCGCGCGCGCGATAGGCCAGTAGAGCTGCGGAGTGAAATAATCCAGCCATCCTTCATTGATCCACTTTCGCGAGTCGGCGTACAATTCGGTATAGGCGTCGAAACCTTTTATCTGCTCGGGATAGCCCGGTCGCCACACGCCGAACGGGCTGATGCCAAACTTGACCCAGGGCTTCACCCGCTTCGTCTCCGCGTATAGCTCGCGGATGAACGTGTCGACGTTATTCCGCCTCCAGTCGTGCCGGGCCAGTTTTCCCCCGGATTTTTCGTAGCGGCTCCACGTAGCGTCGTCGGGGAAGTCGATCAGCTCATTGGCCGGATTGCGTTCCTTGTAGGGATAGAAGTAGTCGTCGATGTGAATGCCATCCACGTCGTAACGGCGTACCACGTCCATGATCACGCGCAGCGAATGTCGTCGTACCGCCGGATCGCCGGGATCGAGCCATAGATGCTTGCCATATGTGCGCACCATCTCAGGACGTGCATTGCTCAGATGATTTGCGGAAATTTCCGATTTCGCCGATGGGTGCCGTGAGCGATAGGGGTTGAACCAGGCGTGCAGCTCGAGTCCGCGTTTGTGTGCTTCCGCGACAGCGAATTCGAGTGGATCGTAGTACGGCTCGGGCGGTCTGCCCATCTGTGAAGAGAGGTACTCGGACCAGGGCTCCAGATCCGACTTGTACAGTGCGTCGGTCGCTGGCCGGACCTGCAGGATCACCGCATTCATGTTGAGGGCGACGGTCCGATTCAGGATCGCCACGAGCTCTGCCTGCTGTTCCCACGCACTCAGCCCCGGGCGCGAGGGCCAGTCGATGTTGGATACGGTGGCAATCCATACTGCTCGGAATTCCCGGGCGACTTCGGGCGTCGGGGTTGACTGGCTCCACGCGGTCGATGACAGAAGCAGAGTCAGTGAAAAAGCGGGAATGAATCGTGGCATTGCTGAATGATGTTTAAGAACCGGTGTTTCGGGACGGAACAATAGTATCGCTTGACGTGCGTTCCCGTGGTTGCGAAGATTTACCGCTTCATTCCCCCTGATTCGCTTCAAGGAGACACCATGGCTTGCTGGAAGCACCTGAGAGTTTTGTCGGCAATGGCGTTTTGCACTGTTGCAGGTTGTACCGCCAGGGAAGGGCCGGCCGATACAGCAGTGACCGCTGATTCCGGAGCGGGTGCAGCCGCGAGTACGCCGGCCGTGCCAAATGTGGTAACGATCACCGCCAGCGATTACGCGTTCGCTGCACCAGATGAGATTCCCGCGGGTGTCACGGAATTCAAGCTGGTGGACACCGGCAAGGAAGTTCACCACGCCACACTGATCAGACTGAAAGACGGGAAGACCCACGCCGATCTCGTGGCCGTAATGAAAGCAATGAAGCCCGGCAGCCATCCCCCCGCGTGGGTCGAGCTTGCAGGCGGACCAAATGCAATCGCCCCGGGTGGTGAATCGAATGCAACGGTAATGCTCGAGCCGGGAAACTACGCCCTCGTATGTTTTGTCCCCGACGCAAAGATGGTCCCGCATTTCATGCTCGGGATGACAAAAGGCATCACCGTGTTGCCGGCGTCAGGCACTACTACCGCAATGGCTCCCGAGCCGACTGCCGATATCATGTTGACCCTCTCCGACTATAAGTTCGAGTGGTCGAAACCGCTCACCGCCGGCCGCCATGTCATCCGGGTGGAGACGGCCGCTGGTCAGCCACACGAGCTGACTTTGTTTCAACTGCCGCCGGGGAAGACGATGAAGGATCTCGAGGCCTGGCTCCCGACCATGAAGGGTCCGCCGCCAGCGATGCCCGTGGGCGGAGTTGCGGGTGTCGTCGCGGGAAGGGCCAATTACATCACCGTGAACCTGCAGCCGGGTGACTACGCGGCAGTGTGTTTCCTGGAAGACCACAAGGATGGAAAACCTCATTTCATGCATGGCATGACGCAGGCAATCAAGGTGTCGTAACTCCAGTCCCTTGAACATGCGTGGTGCGGAACGTCGGCTTCATTGACAATGCCGCGAGCACAAACCTCGCGGCATTCACCGGCAACACCTTCACCCGCATTCGCTGCCCGCAACGGCGCGACCTGATCAGCGCGGAATCGGCTTGTCGAGGGAGTCCCATCCATATGCAGCCGCTATACGTGACTCCAGTTCAGCGATCAGCGCCCCTCCGCTATCGCTGTTGGTCATGATTACGACGCCGTAACCCTTCCTGAAGTGCGCGAGCAGATTGCACCGAAAGCCCCAGTTTGCACCGCCGTGCATGAAGTACCAGCCTTCGCCGCGCTGCGCTACCGACAACCCGACGGCGTATGCTCCAGTCCCGACGGGTGACAGCATTTCACGCGCAGACGCCTGAGTGAGGACCACACCGCGCGGTCCGCGAATCGCGCGCTGAACCTCTATGGCAAAGCGAGCCAGGTCGCTTGGCGTCGTCCATAACCCTGCCGCCGCTTGCTCGGCGTAAACATGCCAGGGAGCGCCCACGCGTACCCCCGCCCCGCTGTGAGCGCGAGCCGCATTCGACGCAATCACGCTTGATATTGGCTGCTCGAAAGAGCTCCTCGACATGCCGAGCGGCCCAAGCAGGATGCTCTGAGCGAATTCTGCGAAAGGACGCCGAACAACATCCGTGACTGCGAGTTGAGCGAGTGTTACGCCTCCACCTGAATATTTGATTCCCGCAAACGGAGGACGCGCGAATCGAACTGCTCCAACGTTCGACGGCTTTTCGCCATTCAGAATCTGCACCAGCGTCGGCCGCGGCTCGGCGGGGTCGTAGCCAGGAAATCCAAACCCGTCGTCGGCACCGGAGGTGTGACTGAGCAATGAGCGCAGTGAGACAGGTTGCAAACGTGTGTGCTCGCTGTCCGGTATGCGCCACGACTTCAAAAACAAGTTGACGTCGCTGTCGAGCGACAGACGGCCGTCCTGCACGAGCCTGACCGCCATCATGGCAAACACGGGCTTGCTGATCGACGCCGCCTGGAACGCTGTGCCGGTGTCGACCGGCTGACCCGACTCGACATCCGCAACGCCATAGCCCTTTGCCCAGTGGATGCGATAATCCATGATTACCGCAACGCTCACCCCCGGAACGCGAAACCGCTTCAGGAGTTCCGGCAAAGTGAGACCGTCGTACCCTTGCCGATTGGGGGATTGCGCGGCCTCTATCCGCGAGATCAGGCTTGCTGGGTCAGGAATCTGACGTTGGGCCTGAAGCATGCTCGACGCAACTGTCGAGATCACGCATGTTCCGACCCACATTCCGAAACTCAGGGTGCGCATCGCTCATCCATATGACATCTCCTGGAAGTATTTGCCGAAGCCGGACGCGGAACAGTCCGGGATGTCGATTGACCCTGAAACTACCGCCAGCGCAGCTCCCATTCACAGAATGCATCCCCCTCAACCACACACCGTACATGTGAGGTCATCGGTTCCTCACCCCCGGCTTCGGTCAGCGCCCTTCGCAGTCCTCCGGTCTGACGCCGGCAGAACAGCGAGTCCGCCTGATCGAATCCCACCAGGCGCAGGACGGCGTGTTCTTCCTGCTCTTCCACCACTTCCATGTTGCCGGGATTGTAGTAGAGGCGGAAAAGAGAAATGCGCTGCGTCAAAAACTCTGTCGGTGATGCCTTGCGGATGATTCCGCGGTAAAGCCGCGCGGCCGTGAATTCGATTGAATGCCCACCAGCCCTCTCGACCCATTCCGGATCGTCGTCCCGCAGTTCGTCATCGGTTGCATGCCACAGGGCCAGCAGTAGATCGAACGGTATCTCGTCGGTCGGCGCGGAATCGGCGATGCGCGCTCGGTCCCTGGCGCCTAGCCGGGCGAGAATCGATTTCAGCACGGCGTCGCCTTTTTCGTCGCGCACGAAATCGAGCGTCGCCTTGAGCGCCGAGGCTTTCGCGTACGCCATCCTACATCAAGGCCAATGCGCGGCGGTCGGGTTTGCCCGACCCCAGCCGCGGGAACTCTCTGACAAACATCATCGACTTCGGCACCTTGTAGCCCGCGAGCCGCTGGCGGGTAAATCCCGTGAGTTCCTCGCACGATGGCAGACCGGGGACATCCTTCAATATTACGAATGCCCTGCCGACCTCTCCCCACAACGGATCTGCGACTCCCACCACTACGGCTTCACCAACACACGGGTGCGCCGTCAGCACCGATTCGACTTCAGCGGGAAATACGTTTTCGCCTCCGGATATGAACATCTCCTTCCGGCGCCCGGAGATCGAGTAGAGTCCCGCTTCGTTACGCGTCGCGAGGTCGCCGGTACGGAGCCAGCCTTCGCCGGCGATCGCCTCTTCAGTGCGATCAGCGTCGTGCAGGTAGCCTCCGAACATCTGCGGCCCGCGCAGCAGCAACTCACCCGGCTCACCAGTTGCGGCGTCACCGCCGTCTTCGGTGACAAGCCGCATCTCGAGAAACGGCACCGGACGTCCGACACATCCGGGATTCGCCGGTGATTCGGCGTCAGAGATCGCGAAGCAGTTCGGCCCACACTCGGTTAGACCATACCCCTCGCGCAGCGTATATCCAGCTTCGCGTACCGCTGCCGACAGCGACGGCGGGCACGTGGCACCCCCGGATATGAAGTAGCGCAGCGCGGGCAAGTCAATGCCCCAGCGCGCGCTCGCCCGCAACATCACAAGCTGCGTTGGAACCGTCAACGCTACCGTGCACTTCTCCTCCGCCAATCCTTCCATGAAGCTGGCCCTCGAATTGGTCGAACAGCACAACCGTTCCGCCGCGATGCCAGAGCGGCGTGGCGAAAACATTGAATCCGCCGGTGTGAAAAAAGGGCGTCGCCACCGGCGCGATGTCGGATGGCCCAAGCTCCCACGCGGTCGCCGTCGCTACCGCGTTGAAGAGAATCTGCCGGTGCGGGATGATCACACCCTTCGGGAGGCCAGTACTCCCCGACGTGTACAGAATCAGCGCTGGATCATCGGGCGCCAGTTCGGCGTCGGCGATGGCTGCACTGGGTGTTGAGTTGGGCGTGAGATCGATGGGTGGATCATCGAGGTCGACGTACATCGATCGACCGCGGATCGCCGGATTATTCGGAGAGATGAGGTCGAGGAATCTTGACTCACCCATCACCAGCACCGGTCTGGCATGCGTTAAGATCGCGTCGAGTTCCGCGCCAGCAAGGCGCCAATTAAGCGATACTAACGAAGCATCCACTCGGCAACAGGCGAAAAACAGTTCTGGGATCTCATGTCGGTTGGTAGCGATAACGACGACTCTATCGCCGCGTTTTACTCCGCGTTCTCGCAGGTTGCCTGCCCAGACGTCGGCGGCGGTATTGAGTTCGGCGTAGGTCTGTCTGCTGTTGCGCCTGCGGTCCACCAATGCCACGCGGTCTGGAGAAAGCTTGCTCCAGTGTCGCAGCGGATCGGTAGATCGCGGGAAGACGGGCCAGTTTGTCGTTGCGGTCAAACGGCTGGTCAACGTCGGGGATGATCGAGAAAAAATCGAATCATCTCCGCGGTTGCGTCCGGCCCCCTGGCATCAGTGTACGTACCGTCGGGCGATCCACCTGACCAGGCGTGCGCCAGCTCGTCGACGGTCCAATGCTCGACGGTCGACTTACCCTTCCCATGAACGACGCGATCGTAGTGATAACCAGTGCTCGTTTCTCCGTGTGAAACGGGAGTCACGGCGGTCGCCGCCCCTTTTTTGCGCGTTCCTGTTATGGAATTCGCTGCGACGATCTGGCTCACCACCTGTGCTCCATTCACTACTTTCACTACCGGATCGGCTCGACCATGGAACACAATCGCAGCTACTGGTCTGGCGCGGTCACCCATCGCACGCACCGCCGCTTCGCCAAGCAGTTGAGAATTGCCTGCCCCGGTGCTCATCGCCTTCACTCCTTCAGAGATCGATGAGGCGTGGCCGTACGCAATCCCTGAATGCGCACCGAGGGCGGCATACAGCTCCGGGTACGTATACATGACGTTGAGAGCCATCGCTGCTCCCGCTGAGACTCCCGCGATGTATACGCGAGCCGGGTCGATGCGCATATCGTGCAGGATCTGGCGGGTGATGGCGGCGATCGATGCCGGCTCTCCTTTATCCCGTTGCTGATGCGCAGGTTCAAACCAGTTCCAGCATCGAAGTGCATTTGCGGACGCAGGCTGCTCCGGATACGCAACGATGATCTTCTTCACGTCCGCGGCGGCGTTGAATCTTGTTCCACGCGCAATATTGTCCGCGCCCTGCGTGCACCCATGTAGCACCACCACCAGCGGCAGCGCCCGTTTTTTGTCGTAGCCTCGCGGTATGTAGAGCCGGTAGCGACGAGTTACGCTCCCGGTTGCCACTTCCCGCCAGACGAACTCTCCGTTGGTCATCGACGACGTGTCTGCAGCCCACGCGACTGCCGGCGGAGGTGCGGGAGAATCAGGGATCATGGCTGTCTTCCACGAGCACTGTGGCCTCACCGTCGAGGACCGTTGCACCGTTCTGATTTCGGCATACAGTTGAAAGACGGACGCGCCGTTTTGCTGTAAGAATCTCCAAAATGGACACTGACGCAGTGACGGTATCGCCAATCCGCACCGGTGCGGTGAACCGCAACGTCTGGGACAGATAAATCGAGCCAGGTCCAGGCAATTTCCCGGCAATCGTCGCCGAGATAATCCCTGCGCTCAGCATGCCGTGAGCAATGCGCCCGCCGAAGCGTGATCGTTGCGCTGCCGTCTCATCGATGTGAACGGGATTGAAGTCGCCTGTCACTCCGGCAAACAGGGTCACATCCGCATCGGTAATGGTCTTCGCGAACTCCGCGGTTTGTCCAACCGCCAGATCTTCCAGTCGCATCAGTCAGAGTTCCATTATCAGCCGGACGTCGGGGTCGATCGACGCGTCTGCGGTACTCCGTGTCACCCACGACACGACGAAGAAAACCAGGAACGACAGCACCAACGCCACCGCCGACGCAGTTACACCCGACGGAAAAGAGAAAGCCTTGAGATATGCGGCCGTCTCGAGCGACAACGTCACCACCAGACCAGTCGCGATTGATGCAATCGCGCCCGCCCGCGTCGCGCCCTGCCAGTTCAGTCCGACTGCCAAGGCAGGCACGAGAGTGGAAGCGAACAAACCCCAGCCGAAGATCCCCAGAAACGCGACCATCGAGCCCGAGTTCTGAGCGATCACCGCTGCGGCGATCGCAATAAAAACAGTCACCACTCGCCCCCAGAACAGCTCATTCTTCAGTCTCTTTCCAAAAGCGATGGGCAGGTCGTGCATAACTACTGCGGCACCGATGTTGATGAACGAGTTCGCCGCGCTCATTGTGGCTGCAGCGATTCCCGAAAATACGAGCGCCGCGAGCAGTATTGGCGTGATGCTGAGCAGCAGCGCCGGGGTTGCCTGATCATTTGCGGTGAGGGGCGCCATACGGCCGCTGAGAACGAATGCCTTGACGCCCACGCCGACAGCGAAGTAAAGCAGCAGCACGAGAATCAGGCCGAGCGTTTTGAGAAGTGGATACCATTTCAGCTGAAGCGGATCGCGCAGCATGTAGTACTTGTGAACTCCCTGCGGCTGTCCGAGTGATCCCATTGCGAAGACAAAGAAGAAAGACAGCGCGGCGAGTGGGGTGATCTTCCCCCAGGGGCTGAGGAACTGCGGATCGGTGCCGAGGATGGTGCGCGATATTTCGCCAAGGCCACCGCCTGCGCTGAGGACGAAAAGGAACACCAACACCGATGCCGCGGCCATCAGCGTTCCCTGAAACACATCGTTGTAAATGCCGGCGAGGATTCCCCCTGCCACCGAGTACGCGAGGGTGAAGCCCATCCCCAGCCAGATTCCCCAGCCAATTCCAATCCCGAATATCGCGTTGATGACCACACCCATGGCGAGCGCGTTGGTCGCCATGTAGCCGATGATTGCGACCAGCATCGCAAAGCCGGCGAGGCCTTGCGCCGCAGGCGAGCGGTATCGCGCTCCGATTGCATCGGGCACGGTCATCAGACTCCGCGCTTCTCCAAGCAGCCGCATCCTTTTTGCGAGCACCCACGCGCCCATGACGTTGGTTACCGACGCGGGCAGTACCAGATACATCGCCCCGAGCCCGATTGAGTAGATCAGCCCCGGGCCTCCGATGAACGCGAACCCTGACACGGATGTTGAAACTGATGCGACCGTGAGCGCGATCAGGCCAATGCCATGCCCGGCAACGAAAAAATCGCTGGCGGTTTTCGTCCGTCGCGATGCCCATACGCTGATGCCGATGATTACTGCGAAGTACGCAATACCCACCGCAATCACCGCTGGCTGCGCAACGCGGGGCAGCGACGCTTGTATGATGGCCCATACATTTATGCCTGGGATCAGGGCCGTCACGATGCACCCTCACTCGTGGTTGAGCCGGCCGCTGTCTTGCCCCCTTTGCGGTCGGTTTCCTCGCGAATCTCACGGGCCAGGGTGCGAACCCGCTCGATGTCCGACGCACTCAGGGTTTGCGTCTCGAACGTGAGCGCGTACGCAACGGGGAGCACTACAATCGGGAGCAGCCCGATACCGTATATGACAATCGCCGCGCGTGCTGGCAGCCCGAGCCACAGTTCACTGAGCGGACCCTCGCTGGCGGGCAATGCCAGAGCCGCGCAGAACCCGGTCGCCAGAACCAGGAATACGAATACGAATGGCACCTTGAGCTGCCCGATACCGGCACTGCCTCGTGCAGCGCCAAGTGCCATCACACCCCCGAGCGCGGTGGGGATGCCAAGAGCCAGCATCCACGGCGCCCACGCCGGTGCGCCTCCGGGTGTAAATGCTGATGCATATCCCAGCGCGATCATGCATATGGCAGCGATCAAAGCGAATCTCGCAACTCGCCTCGTGAGATCCGGTTTTACCATTCGAGCGCCATGCATCCCATCGTCAATCCCGCACCGGAGCCGGTTAGAAGAATGAGATCCCCCTCATTCAGCCGCCCGCCCCGAACCGCATCGTCGAGTGCCATCGGCAGGCATGCAGCCCCCGTATATCCCCACTTTCCCATGACGGTGTGCGCCTTCTCCATCGGCTGCCCCAGCGTTTCCATGACTCCTCTGATGGTCGAGAGATTTACCTGTGTCCAAAGCCACATGTCGACATCGGTCTCATCACGGCCGATTCGAGCAAGCACCGAGCGCGCAATCCGCGGCCATCCCTCTTCGTTCACTTCGCGCGGATACTTTGTCACGAAGCGAAGCCTGTTTCGCTTCCCATCACGAATGACATCTTCGGTGATCGGCTCCGCCGTTCCGCCCGCAAATATCCCCATTCCCCCGGCAAGCCGGCCATCAGCAAACAGCTCCGAAGCTAGCATCCCTGGTTTGTCGGATGCTCCGACGACTACCGCGCCCGCACCATCCGCGAAAATGGTTGACGTTTTCTTGTCAGCCTGATCGATGAATTTGGACATGGCATAGGCGCCGACCACCAGCACCCGTTCGTACCGTTCGTCTGCGCGTATGTACTTCCACGCTACGTCGAGTGCAGTGACGAAGCCCGCGCAGGCACTGTTGATGTCGAACACGCCTGCTTTCCACGCGCCGATCCGCGCCTGCACTACAGCCGCTGTTGCCGGCGATACATACTCCGGTGTGTCAGTTGCGACTATCAACAGATCGATGTCCATGGCGGCAAGATTCGCGGCATCCAGTGCCTGAAATGCAGCAGCCGCCGCGAGATCCGCCGTGGACTCATTCGGGGCGCAGTAACGCCTCTCCCTGATGCCGAGGTTGTTCGCGACAAAGTCGTCGATATCTTCGCCGAGGATCTCGGAAAGCTCGGCGTTGGTGACGATGCGGTCGGGTACGTAGGAACCCGTTCCAAGAATTGCTGCGTTACGGAGACCTCTACTCACGAGGGCGATTTCGGGCTTTTCGGTTTTGGAGGCACGGCCGTCGATCCACGGATCACCAGCCGCGAGGCAACCATTCGCTGTGGCCTGGTATCCGGACGGGGTTCCGCTTCGTCACTCCTCATATGGTTGAGGAGAAGTCGGGCCGCACGCGCTCCGAGCTCCCGCGCGGGGATCGCAACCGTTGTCAGCTCGGGTAGCAGGAGTGACGCGAGCTCGATGTCGTCGCAGCCGACAATCGACATGTCCTGTGGCACGCGAACAGAGTCGACAGAACAAACCTTGAGCGCACCGGCTGCAACGAGATCGTTGGTGCAGAATACCGCTGTCGGTCGTGACTCGAGCGCGAGCAGTGCCCGCATGCCCACCTGGCCGCCTGCCGCTGTAGCGGGTACTCGACGCAACGCTGTCGAGCTGACCGCAAAGCCACGCCCGCCGATTGTTCTCACGAAGCCGCGTTCGCGCATCCGGATCGCGTGGACATTGGTCGCGGGACCCAGAAATCCGAACCGCTCGTGACCGAGCGATAACAGGTGCTCTGCCGCGACGCGTCCCGCACCAAAAGCATCGCTCGCCACGCCGGGCCATTTGTTGGGAGGTTCGTCGATGAGAACAAGGTTAGCGCCTTCGAGCATCGCTGCCGGCAGTGACGCTCCACCGATGGCATCGACCATGATTCCATCCACCTGCCGCTCGAGCAGCGTCTGAATGTGCCGGTCGCGCGGAATTTCGCGAGTCACGCGTAACGTTATGCACCGCCTCGCTGCATAAGATGACTATTTAATCCACACATACTTCCGCTCCACGACTCGGGCTCCATTGATGGCATCCTGTTTTCCGTGATGCCGCACGAGCCCTTTGAAGGCTTTTTCGCAATCCGGCGTATGGTGCAGCACGCCGAGGCTATAGATGAAGTCGAAGACGCCTTCCCTGAAGGGCAGGTCGAAAAGGTTCACCTGGAAAAAATTCAGGTTCTCTGGCCAGATTGCGCTGGATGTCGCCCCGCAGCGCGCGCTCAACCATGTCTACGCCGATCACTTCCGCGCCGAACCCGGCGAGATACTCCGCGAAGCGCGCCCCTCCGCACCCCGCGTCCAGCACCAGTTTACCCGCGAGGCTGCCCGCCGGGTCTGCTGCGAGAACTCCCGCTCGGTGAGCTCGCGTACAAAAGTATCCCCGTGTGCTACCGTCAAGTCGCATGAAGGCGTGGACCACAGGAACTCGAAGGCGCCCACGTATCCCAGCGCCGGCGAGAATGTCGGCAGGTAATCCGCGATCGGGAAGGAATGGCCGGAACGGCACTCCAGCGCGCCCGATTTAAGGCGGCCATTGCCGATATCTGTCCGCTCGCAGCTAAGCTCTCCCTCGCAGCGCGGATAGCGCAGATAGGCGGCAATCTCAGGTTTCATCTCGCCTCGAAGTTTTCGGGATTATCCATAGCGATCCGGTCCTCCGCATCCGAAGTTATCGTTGCGGCGCGCCGGCGGAAGCTCGCGGGCGAAGCACATGCTATAGGAAATAGCCCGGAGCTCGCTCAAGGTTTTCTTGTTCCGCAAACAGCGCTTGCGAGTTTAGATAATTATAATTAGGAGAAATTGCGGCCTGGCTGAAGGCGCCTCCATCCTAATGGATAAGCGGCATCCGCCCGCCAGTGCAATGCGGAAACGACAGCCCATCCGCCAAGGGCGTAAAAACTACCCGAGTCTGGAGGCTGCGGGCGGGCGGCGAGCATCGCCGCTTCGAACCATGCCCATTTGAACTATGGCTAGCATCGCGCTCTGCATGGTTGTAAAGAACGAATCGCTCCTCATCCAGCGGGCGATCGCCAGCGTCGAGCCGATAGTAGACGAGATACTCGTAGTAGACACCGGCTCGAGCGACGGCACGCGCAAGCTCGCCGAGGCCGCGGGCGCCAGGGTTCTGCGATACAAATGGGATGGCAGCTTGGGGCGGGCGCGGAACCTCTACATCGAGGAGGCTACTTGCGATTGGATCCTGGTGCTCGACGGAGACGAAAGCGTTGCCCGCAAAGATCTCGCCGGGCTTCGCGCCCTGGCAAGGCAGCCTGCCGCCACGGGAGTCCATTTTATCGTGCGGGAGTACTCCGATCAGATGAACCTGTTGAGCGCCTGGCGCAAGAACGACGGGCGGTATCCGCCCGAGGAGAGCTTCAGCCGCTGCTCAGGCTTCTCCGAGGCGCGCATTTTCCGCATGTTCAGAAGGGTTCCCGAGGCGCGGTACATCGAAGGATTCAGCGTCCACACTAATCCGAAGCGATCCCTGCGAGCCTATAGCGATGGGTTCTGCGAATCAGCCGCCGTTATCCATCACTTCCATTCGCTCAAAGGCGGCGGCGCATTCATCCGGAAAAAACAAGCTGCGCGCCTGCGGAACGAGATCCGCCACATGCGGCTATACCCAGGCGACCATTGGAATCACTACAACGTAGCCATCGGCCATTTCTCCCTGGGCCACGACGAGGAAGCTCTCGCGGCGGCCACCAAAGCCGTCAAGCTCGACCCCGTCTGTTACCGCAGCTGGCTGCTCCTAGGGTCGATCCGCAAGGAGCTTCGCCGTTACAAGCTGGCGGAGCGCGCCCTGGAGCGCTGCAAATCCATCGCGCCGCGCCGTCCGGAAGCTTGGATATTGCTGGGAATGATCGCTGATGCGGACGGTCGGGCGGAGAATGCCGAAGCGTTCCTGCGGAAGGCTCTCAGCCTCGACACTTCACATCCCTTGGCATTGAATAGCTTGGGCGTAGTGCTCGAACGGCTGGGGAAGCTCGCGCAAGCCGGCGCTTGCTACGAGCGTGCGCTAAAGGTGCTTCCAAATAATTCCCTTTTTGAGCAAAACATGGCCAGGCTGAAGGATGCCCGGCAGGGTGGCTAAGATGTTGAGGTTTCCGCGGCTCCCCTTCCGCCGCCGTTTCCAAACTTTCCCGCATTCGCGGCCGAACGCGAAGCACTTGATCCAATTCGGCTGGGACATGCCGGGCACCGGCTTCTTCCGCGCGGACCCGCCTGCTGGCAGCCCTTTCGCTGGCTGCGTCTTCCAAATCTTCGCCAACGGGGAGAACCAAACCTACAAAAACTTTACTTGGAACGCCTGGGGGAAGAGAGCTTACGAAAGCAGCGAGCTCAAAGAAGCATTCGAAGACTTGCGGGCGGGACGGTCCAATCCCCTACTAACGGGCAGTTTTCTGCGGATGAACGCCTCTCCCGGCGATCTCGATTGGTTTGACGATTTCGGATCAGTGCTGGGCAACTTCCGCCTCGCAGCGCTGCTCACGGCGGTGGGCGGGGCGCGAGGCATCTTCCTCGATGTCGAGGAATACGCGGGCCGTGTCTTCACCTACGCGAACCAACCGCTGGCGGCAGAGCACTCCTGGGCGGATTACGCGCTCCAAACTGAGCAACGCGGCTTCGAAATCATGTCCGCAATCCAGAGTGGCAACCCCGGCGCTAAGCTCGCGCTGAGCTTCGGGCCGAGTTTGGTCTGGAAACTCTCCAGGGAAGGCAAGCTCGCAGCGCGCGAGATCAGCTATGGCTTGCTCGTACCATTCATCGACGGCTTGGTAAGGGCGGCCGATCGAGAAGGCCAGCTCATAGACGGGTACGAGCTCTCCTACGGCTACCGGACGCCCGTGCAATTTTGGGAGGGCTACGAACGGATGCGACAAGCCCGCGAAAGCCTGCTCAGCGATCCTGCTAAAGCGGCAAGCGTAATGTCATTCGGGTTTGGGATCTGGCTCGACTTCGATAAGCGCTGGAGCCACGCGTGGCATTGGAGGAACCATTTCAGCCCCGCCAAGCTCGAGCGCTCCTTGCGCGCAGCAATGGAGCAGACCGATTGGCTGGTTTGGATTTACAACGAAGCCGTCCATTTCTGGCCAGGGGAACACGGTATCAAGCCGATCCCGCCGGCGTACCTGGCGGCGATACGCTCGGCCGCGAGCACCTATAAGAGCGAGGCGTAGAGACGCGCGTATCTCGCGGCTGACGCTTCGATAGAGAAGCTCCGTTTGGCCGCTTCGCGGGCGGCTTGCCCGATCCGGAGTCGAAGCCCGGGATTGCTGGCCAGGACCTCGATTGCCGCCACCAATGCACGCGGCTCCCGCGCCGGGATGATCAGTCCCGTCTTCCTGTGCGCCACAAGCTCGGCATTGCCTCCGCTGCGCGCCACGACCGCAGGCAGGCCCAAAGCCATGGCCTCCAAGATCGCGTTGCTGGCGCCCTCGTTTTCGGCAGGCAGCGCGAAGGCGTGGCAATCCGCCAACGCGGCGGACGCATCGCCGCTGAAAGCGCGGATCTTGATTTTGCCGCCCGCCCCCAGCTCGCGAGCCATTTTCTTCAAGCCCGCGGCATACGTCCGCTGATCGGCTAGCGCATTCCCGAAAATGACGAATTCGTACATTCGCGGTCCCCGGAGAAGCTCCCCCGCCGCGCGGATGAAATCCTCATGGCGCTTCTGCGGGTGCAGATGGGCGACCATCGCTATTTTGAACGGGTTCCCTTCGCGAAAAGCAGGCAGCGCACGCGATGGGAGGCTCACTCCGTTGTTGATCACCGCCGCATCCTCGAGCCCGGCCGCGGCGAAGGGCCTGGCGATGAACCTCGATGCGCATATAATCTTGTCCGACAAGAGCGACATCATCTTCAGGAAAGCCTCCCTATCTGGCGCGGAGAGATGCGCCAAAACCAAGTCAGGATGGCCGCCCACCCTCCAAACATGCGGAACGCCCAATTCCTTGCCCGCCATCGCCATGAACGGCAGATAGTAGTTGGATTGCAGGAGCGATGGCGCGATCTGGAGTAGCTTGCGGGCGGACCCGCGCCCCTCGCGCACAAGGGCGGTTTCAAAACCGAAGCTCGCCGCGCGGGAAAGGGCCGGCCCCAAACGCGGGGAGATGAAAACGGGAGCGAAATCCTTCCGTAGCGCGACCGCCAGCCTGAGAAAGAACGACTCGGTGCCGCCGAATACGCGCGGATGAAGGTTGAAGACCAAGCGGGGTTTATGTCGCGCCATATATATCGCGGGATGCCTTTCGGCTCATGGGAGGCCTCGTTTCAGGATGGTTCAATACCCCGAGATTTTCTATCAATAGCCTTAACATTCCCCGTAGGAAGCTATATGTATAGATCAGAACGCCGAGATGCGATGCTATGAACTTTGGCCGGATGCCGGAAGGCACTTCCGGCATTCACAGGATGCCTCGATTGAAAATTCTAGTGACTGGCGGCTGCGGTTTCATCGGCTCCCACCTTTGCGAGTCGCTGCTCGCGCGCGGCCACGCGGTCATGGCGCTCGACGATCTGTCCTCTTCGAGCGCCGGGAACCTGCGGGCCGTCGCCGAAGATCCGAAGCTGGAGATAACGATCGGATCGGTCTTGGACGAGGATCTGGCCGGGAGACTCGTCGCGCGATCGGATTACGTTTACCACCTGGCGGCGGCCGTCGGCGTGAGGAAGATACTGGCCGACCCCAGCGGCACGCTGCGCGGCAACTTGCTCGGCTGCGAAGCCGTGTTCCGCCTCTGCCGCGAACATCGCAAGCCCGCGCTGTTCGCGTCTTCTTCGGAAGTCTACGGGCGCAGCGTTTCCAGGAAGTCGCGAGAGAGCGATCCGATCGAGATCGGTCCGCCCGCCCACCCGCGTTGGGCTTACGCCGCCGGCAAAGCCGCCGGCGAGCACTTGGCCTATTCTTACCACGCGCAGTACGGCCTTCCCGTGGTAATCGCCCGCTTCTTCAATATCATCGGTCCCAGGCAATCATCCGATTACGGCATGGTGGCGCCGACCTTGGTCCGCCAGGCGCGCGCAGGCGGGGACATGACGATTTTCGGCGACGGCTCGCAAACCCGCTGCTTTCTCGACGTCCGCGAGTGCGTCGAGGCGCTGGCAGATCTAGCGGAGCGGCAGGAGGCCTTCGGCCAGGTTTACAACATCGGCAATCCTTTGGAGATCTCGATCCTCGAGCTCGCGCGCCAGATACGCGAGCTTTGCGCCAGCAGCTCGCGTATCGTGACGCTGCCCTATGCCGAATGCATGCCGGGAGGCTTGGAAGATTTCCCGAAGCGCTCGCCCGATATCTCGAAGCTCGCCTCTTTGCTAGGCTTCTCTCCCTCCATACCCTTGCGGGAGACGCTGATGGGGATAATAGAAGCCTCATCCTGAATATGCCGGACGGGAAGTCGCTCAGCGGCCTGAAGGCTTTCGGCCGCGCGGCGGCCGCGAACCTGGCTCGCGCTTTCGAATCCCCGCGCTCGCTCCCTTCTTCTTGGACGCCGGGCTCCGGCCAGCGCCGCGTCCGGAAAGTTCGCCCGCGAGGGAATCGATCAAGGACGGCAGCTCTTCAGGGTTGCCCGCGAAATTCATGGCGAATGTCCGGGCGCTCGCCACGAGCCTTCCGCATAGCTCGAGCTCGTTTGTAAGCCCCGCTCCGTCCGCTAGCATCACGGGATATTCAATCGGCTTGCGCTCAAGCAGCCGCGCGAGCGCTTCCGCCTTGGGCAAGGGCCGCAAAACCGTCGCTTTCCCGCGACGAGGCTCCGTGAAGATCAGGAGATGTGGCTTCACTGACCCACTCCCAACTTCCCTCCCGCGGATCGGCGAGTAGATCCGCTTGCCGCTTTTGCCGCGCCGGCGCATCTCAGCCGGCCTTAGGAAGCCGAGAGGGGAGAAGAGCTTCCGCGATTGGTCGCTGAGCGAGATGCGCGGATCGTTCGCGTACAAGCGGGTCTGCCGCCCTGCCTTGGCCAGGAATGCCCTGTCATCGGAAAGCAGGCTGTAGCCGCCCCCCACGAGCGCGGCGCTCGCGGTCGACTTGCCGGTACCCGAGGCTCCAGCGATCAGGATGCCCTTGCCATTCCGCTCCAGGACCGCGGCGTGAAGCTGTAAGACATTCAAGCGCCGCAGCAGGTAGAGAAGGAGCGGCTCGATCACGTAGTAGTGCGCGAACGAAGGCTCCATATCGGCCTTCAACGTCAGGAATGCGTTCGAAGGGGGCCGCCCGAAGTAGCAGGCCAAGGTTTTCTGCGCATCAGCGATCACCGTAACTTCGTTATCGTAGAAGCACTGCTCGAATTCCGCGTGGCACGGCAGATCGCCGCGCTCTTCCTGCCTGATGTTGATAGCAGCATGCGGCGCCTTCGCGTGAACCGCTCCTGCATCGAAAGGCGCCCATTGCTGTGATACAAAGCGCTCCAGGCGCCTGCCGTCGATGTTGATTTGGACGAGCTTGTTTCCGAAGCGGTATGTACGGGCGCTCGACGGCATCGCTATACTTTACGCCCGCCGGCGGAGCGGCTCCAGTAGTTTACTTCAAGCTCGGAGGCTTCCCGCATCCGCTCAGGATCAAAATGCCGCGAAAACCCCCCGTTAGCCGTCCCAGGATCGCCGTTATCATGCCGGTCTTCAACGCTGCCGCATACCTGCCGCAGGCGATTGAAAGTGTGCTCGCGCAAGCGGGTCCGGCCTTCGAACTGCTGGCCGCCGACGATCGCTCGACGGACGGCAGCTTCGAGATCCTGCGCCGCTACAGCCGTGATCCGCGAGTGCGGATCTTCCGGAACCGCCGCAACAAAGGATCGGGCGCCACGCGCAATTTCCTGCTCCGTCATGCCCGCGCGGACTATGTCACGCCTTGCGACGCCGACGATCTGCTCTTGCCCCGCAATCTTTCGCGACTGTGCTCCGTGCTAGACGAAGAGAGCGAGATCGGAATGGCATATGGCGATATCTTGGCGATCGAGATCCATCGTGGGCGCATGCTGGATTTCCCGCAGATCGTCGCCAAGGATCATACGCGCAGCTGGGATCTGATCGAAGATACGGTTAACCATGGCGGCTGCATGATGCGGCGCGCGCTAGCCCTAACGGTTGGAGGCTACGACGAGGGCGCCGGTTCACTGGACGACAAGAGCTTGTGGCTCAAGATGAGCGAGATTACCCGGTACAGATATCTGGCAGGGGAGATTTACTACGTCTGGAGGCGCCACTCGAAAGGCCAGACCCGCACCGACAAGAAAGTGCCAGAAACCATGTGGCGCCTTGTGTCGGAAGCTGGCGAGCGCCGCTTGCGGAAACAGCGCTGAACCGGCGGCGAGAACAAAAAATTTCGGAAGCCTGCTATTGCGGCTGCCGCGAAATCCGGGATATTCACAGGTCATGAATCGGACATCGATCGTCAGCAAAGCTAAGAAAATCCCCGCAAAAGAGCTCGAAGGGGAGATGGTCTTATTGAACCTCGAGAATGGCGACTACGTCGCCCTGAACGAGCCGGGCATGGAAATTTGGAAGCTGCTGGAAGGCGAAAAATCAGTCGAGGAACTGGCGCGGGAGCTCGCAAAAGTCTATTCGATCCCAGCGACCACTGCCCTGAAGGACGCCCTGACCTTTCTCGGCAACCTTCAATCAAAGGGCTTCATCGAAGTTTCGAGCTAGTGCGCCTGCCTCAGCTGGGCGAATACATCTGCACCATCATGCGGATATTGCCGTGCCGAGTAACGATCGGAGCCGAGTATTTCTTGGCTGGTTTCTTGGCGGGTTTCTTGGCTTCGCCTTTCGCTTTCTTGTCCATAGGGGAAAATGGGATGGGATGAGAGTGGATAACGGTAACATCACGGCAAGAATCGTTCAATGTCTAGTTCCACGATCTGAGCCAACGCTCCATCATATATAATGTAAAGAGCCTGTAGCCGTGCAGCGCAATCAGCCTCTCGTGCTCGCTCCGCATCAACTCGAGCCGCCGGTAATCGAAGAGCTGCCTGCATTTGGCGTTTCGATCGAAAAGCGCCCCATAAATGAGGTCCTTGAGCGGCGTGTCCTGCCAAAGCCACAGGTCGAGCGGAATGGAGAACCCCTGCTTTGGCCGCCCGACGATAGACTCCGGGATCAAATCCTTGAAGGTTTCTTTCAAAGGTATTTTCCTAACCTCCCTCGAAATTTTGCCCGCTGTCGGTATCGCCAGCGCGGCATCCGCCACCGCGGGGTTGAGATACGGTACCCGCGCTTCGACGGAGCACAGCATCGACATGCGATCAGCCTTGACGAGCAAGTCCGAAGGGAGATATAGCCCGAGGTCCAAGTCGATCGCGCGCGCGATCGCGTCGGAGCTATCGCCAGCGGCGAGCCCCGCGATGTATTCGCAGTTCTCCCAAGCCGCGCCTGGGGAGTCGGGCCAAAAGCTTTCAATTTGCTCGTAGGAAAAGATCCTGCGCGACGCCGGAACGATCGCGCCATCGGCAGCTCCGGGCGCGTGCCAGGGGCTGCCTGCGAAGAGCTCATCCGCCCCTTCCCCAGTGAGCAAACCTTTTACGCTATGGCTGGCCTCGCGGAAGATCAGATAGCTCGGCAGGAAGGAAGCGTCGGCGAAGGGTTCGTCGATCTGCCCGCCGATGGCTTCGAGCGCGTCCGCGATCGAAGCTACGGTGGCGGTAACCTCGTTGTGCTCCGTCCCGAAGCTCCGGGCCGCCTCCCTGCTGTAAGGGCCTTCGTCGTAGGCAGCGTCCTCCATGCGGAGCGAGAAGGTGGGAATACCGGGACGCTCTCTAGCCGCTAGCGCCGCGACGATTGTGGAATCCAGGCCGCCGCTCAGCAGCACTCCCAGCGGAGCTTCGGAGATGAGGGTGCGCCTGACGCTCACGGCCAAGACGTCGCGAAGCTCGGACGGCGACACGCCATGTTCTCGCGGCGCGGCCCGCGGCATCCAGTAACGCTCGATCTTCATCCCGGACTCGCCGACGACCATGTAATGCGCAGGCGGAAGTTTTGCGATACCTCTGAAAATCGAATATGGCTCGCTCACCGCGAGTGTGGCGAAGTAGGAAGCCAGCGCGTTCGCGTCGACTTCCTTCCGCACTCCGTCCAGCGCTACCAAGCTTTTCAGCTCTGATGCGAAGGCGAAGGCCTCGCCTGAATCGGCATAATAGAGAGGCTTGATCCCGAAGCGATCCCTGGCGACGAAAAGCTCGCCGGAATGCTCGGACCAGATGGCGAAGGCGAACATCCCTTCCAAATGCGCGAGGCAAGCCGCGCCATGCTCCACGAAAAGATGCAGTATCACCTCGACGTCGGAACGGGTGGAGAAGATATGGCCCTTCGACTGCAGCGCGGAACGGAGCTCGGGAGCGTTGTATATCTCGGCGTTGGCGATAATCATGCGCTGGCCGGATTCGTCCCTGATAGGCTGGGTGCCGCCGGCGATGTCCGTGAAAGCGAGCCGGCAACAGCCCAAAGCGGCCCTGCTCCCGGTGTAAATACCTCTGCCGTCGGGCCCCCGATGCGAGATCTGGTCGAGCATTCTTTCCAACGCCGCCTTTTCGGGGGCGCGGCTCTTGGTGAGTATGCCGGCTATTCCGCACATCGTAGATCTTCGATTAAAAGGTGACTCCGGGACTGCGGCGCTACTCGAACCGCGCGGTCGCGCTGGGCATACTTGAAAATGCCAAGAACGTGATTCCTAATTCCATCCGATCGATTGACGTTAGCTCCAAGAAGGACCTCAGGAGGGTTCGCTCCATGACTTTCCAGCCAGCCAGCGAGAATCCGCCGCTTCCGTGCCGACAGGCGCTTCTCCCTCCAACGTCCCCACGCGGCTGGAGGTCCATATCGAAGCTCGTGGCGAATCGCATCGACGCGGCGCAAGGCATTGTCGCCTGCGACTCTCGAGATGACCCTGCGCCGCGCGGACGAAGCGCTCAGCTGCCCGTCGCCTTTTGCTGGCTCCATTCGGCCACCGTCAAGAAATGGGCACCGCTGGTTGTCTCCGCATCCACTTGGAGGTAAGCGGCGTTGTCATGCCTGCAATAGGTTCTGGTGTGCTCCCGAGCTTCAGCGATGATGCTTAATGTATATTTGCCGCCATTCAACTCCGTTTGCGGCACGAATGCGGTCACTTGCATCAGACGGCTCTCTGTCAGATCGATATACGTCCCTTCCAGGTTTTCTGCAACGACGTCAAGGACGGGAAGCATCTCCGCGTTCCAGAGTACAAACTGGATTCGTGTTCCCTCCAGGTGGTCGATCGAATCGATCGTCACGGTGATACGTAACTCGGCTCCATAAGAAACGGAGCATGTTCCCCCCAGGTCTGCATGCGAGTCACCGCTGTCAATTGACAGTTTCCTGACGACGACTTCGCCGGATCCGCTTACGCTCTGAGGGGCTCCCTGGAACAGCGCCTGATACTGCCCGATACCCCGGGCCAGATCCCGGCCGTGATAAGTGACTTGTCCCCGATCCAGCACGATCAGCTCATTGCACAGGCGCACGATGTTCGGCATGGCATGAGAGACAAAGATGACTGCGGACGTCTGGAGGAGCTGGCCGATTGCATTCATGCACTTGCATCGAAAGGATATATCCCCAACTGCCAACACTTCGTCGATGATCAGGACGTCGGGCTCCAGATGTGCGGCGACAGCAAAGCCGAGCCTCATAGCCATTCCGGTGCTGTAGTTCCGCAACGGAGTGTCAAGAAATTCACCGATATCAGCGAAATCGACGATCGAATCGAATTTGCGTCGTGTTTCCTCCCGGCTGAAGCCAAGCAGCGTGGCCTGATTGTAAATGTTCTCCCGCCCGGTGAGGATCGGGTCGAAGCCGGCGCTGAGCTCGATCAATGCGCATACCCGCCCACGCGTTGTCAGCCGCCCAGTGTCTGGCGTAATGAGCCCGTTGACCAGCTTGATTAGCGTGGATTTGCCGGCACCGTTGTGGCCAATGACCCCGAGGCAATCACCCCGGTGCAACTCGAAGGAGACGTCTCTCAGAGCCCAGAACTCCTCGGTGCGAAGCGGTCGCGCGGCTTCGTCGTTTGGTCCCCGGCCCATATTGCCACGGTGCCATGGGAGAATTGCCGATGTCAGGTCGTGCAATCCGTACCATAGAGAGCGGTGAAGTGAACGACAGAACTTCTTGGAGACATGCTCGGCCACGGCGAGGGCTGGCTCAGTCATGAGCCCAAGCGCTCGGTGAGGAAGGGAAGTGCGATCTTGAACAGCACCAGCCCGGCAAGGAGGATACCGAGGCTGCTGATGCTCACAACAGCGAAGGCTGCGGGCATGGCCTCGCTTGACCCCGTCAGCCAAGCCCTTCCGGTGGTGATTATCGGGGTAACGGGATTGGCAAGCATCAGCGTTCGTGCGGCCCCGCTTGCAGGCACGGCGTATATAACGGGCGTCAGAAAAAAACCAAACCGCAGAACGAACTGAATTCCCTTTGAAATGTCCGGATAAAGGGCCGAGATAGGCAGGGCGACAAGTCCAAGGGCTGCGCCAACGATCGCATTGATCAGGAGCGCCATACAAAATAAGGCGAACTCGGGCCTCAGCTTGTACCCCAATAGAAGCACAGCAACTCCCACGAGGATGGCGGCAATCAGCATATCGAGGCCGGATTTGAGTAGCGCTGAGTAGACCAGCGCTTCGTGCGGAAAGTTCACTTTCGGCAGAAGCATTCTGGCGCCAGACAGCGCGGTCAACGTGCCCATAACGCCGCTGTTGAATGCGGTCCAGAGAGCGGTGCCTGTCAAAGCGAATAATGGATAGGGTACACCGGCCGAGTCGATCGTGATAACCCTCTGGCTCGTCAGGAACACCCACACCAAGGTGCTCGCAACCGGGGGCAGAAGCAGCCAGAAGTAACCGAGCAGACTTTGACGGTGTTCGGCACTGACATCCCGGCGGAAAAGAGTCCACGCCAGGACACTGGCTTGCTTGAAGTTGGCCCTTAAATCACAGACTACTCCTCGAAACGGGGCGCGTGCCTGCTGCGGAGTCGTAACACGAATTCGTAGCGACTCGTCTGGACGTGATGATTCGCTCAAGGATTTGCCTGTCGAACTCTGTTAGTAGGGTTGCTAGAGCGCAGCCTGGAGGTTGAACCCCCTCCAGGCAGTATCATTGTCCCTGGGCATGCTGGCCGCGCGGCAGATGTCGATCTAACATCCCGGGGACTACTGCTGGCATGCAGATCAGCACCGTAGCTCACCGTTCGCGCACAGTTACTTCCCTCATCGTTGATGCCCTTGTAGATGAAAATGAGGTTATGATAAAAGTGCATCGCAACAATGTGCTTATCGTAATACGATGGCGTGTAGCTTGGCTCCAGAAATTCGGCGTGATTGAGTCCATCGGTGAGTTTGCCGCCATACTTTGGCCAATACGATGTCTGGGTGGAGGTCTTGTCATTTGGTTTGTAGATGAGCGTCAGGCGGCGAGCTGCTCTCGGGTGTTAGTGACGGCACGAGATCTCGTCGTGTATTCGATTCCAGCATTAACTTCCGACAGCAGGTGCGGTGCGTTCAGCTTCCGGAAGTTCTGCTCGACGACGAGGAGCATCCTCCAGATCAGCGCGGTCGCGTTTCCCCCCTTCTTGCATCTATTCGCTGCTCCGGTGCGGAGTCTCACCGCCGCAAACGGTGACTCTACGATGTCTGTCGTGCGCAGGTGCTTCCAGTGTGCGGCCGGAAAGTTGTAGAAGGTTACCATTCGCTCCCAGTCGCGTTCCAGCCGTTCAGCCGCTTTCGGATGACACGCGCGTACGCTTTTGCAAACTCGCGCTTCGACCGTTCGCATTCCGTGCGCGTCGGGGCCGATGCGATCTCCTGGAGTTTCCTCTTTAAATCCGGCTGGTGCTTCAGCGAGACCACATCAAGCGCGTTCCGCGTCCTGTGATTCCAGCAGCACTGCTCTGCTGACGACGGGTACACACTCGCCAGTGCGCTCCATATTCCCAGGTGCCCGTCTGCAATCGTCAACTTCGGTGAGCGAAGTCCTCGCGCTTTCAGGTCACGCAGAAGGGCTCCCCAACTCTCGCTCGATTCCCGTTGGCCGCTCTCGACGGCGAGGACGACTTTCTCACCATTCGAGAGTGCCCCTCCCAGTACCAGCAGCGCCGCCTCCGGCTCAGAGGAGTGTCGCGCCGACCAGCCGAGGGCCGAGCGCCAGGAGATCTATGAGCGTGAACGAACTGCACCGGTTGTCCTGACGGGAAGTGGAACTGCTTCAACGAGTGCTTCCAATATAAAACAGCCAGCGCCTCCTGGCTGGCGCCGGCACAAAGGCCCCCAGTCTGGAGTATCTTCAATCGCATGAGGCCCGTGGAAGACCTAGTCCTGGCGCTGTCGCGCACCCCGCTTCCGGAAGATCGCCTCCATGCCATCCGCGCGGCGATCGATGACATGACGGCGTGGGATGCGTTCTTCTCACAGGCCGTTGCGTGGGATGCGTTCTTCTCGCAGGCCGCTGCTTGGGATGTTGAGCCGGTCGTGATGTCGAATCTGCGTACCCATTTCAGCGATACGCTGGCTGAACCCATTCTGAAAAGGGCAGCTGTACACGAGCAGCACGCGCGCACGGAAGCCCTCTCAGGCACGCTTGTGCTCGTTGACCTCGCCGACAGGTTTACAGATCGCCGGATCGACCTGATCATTCTCAAGGGCCCGGCGGTTGCAATCGCCGCCTATGGCAATCCTTCGTTTCGCACTTTTGCCGATATCGATCTTCTCGTAAGGAAGCAGGACCTCGCCAGCGCGCGGGACCTCCTTCTCGCACTCGGCTACGCTCGCGACTATTCGCCTTCGAGCGAGCGGCGACTCATTAGCGATCAGCACGCCCTCGAGTTCTCGCGCGAGAACATCAAGGTAGAGCTGCACTGGGCACTCCTTTCGAAACACCTGCGCTTCGACATTGGCGAGGCCGAGCTGTGGAGCACTTCACGGCTCGTTCCCTGCGCCGGCGCGGAGTTGCGAGTGCTTGGGCCGGCGCATCTCTTCATGTTCCTCTGCGCGCACGGAACTAAGCACGAGTGGGAGCGAATTCGCTGGATCTGCGATATCGTGCAGCTCGCCGAGCGTCTCGACAGCGGCGAGGCGGATGCTGTTCTCGCGCTTGCGGAACGTGCGAATGCGAAAAGGATTCTCGAGCTGGCTCTTCGTGTAGCCCGGGATGTCATCGGCGAAATGAATGGACCCTTTGTCAGTCGTGTCCCGTTCAGCGACCCGGAGGCCGCACGGCTTGCCGCGCAGGTCTCGATGAGGCTCGGATTGACGGAGAAGCGAGACTCGCGAGCCGGCTGGACCGCCCGGCTCGACTTTCGCCTGCGGCCTCTGATTTTCTGGGCAAGGTCGCGCGAGCGCAGGACTGACCAGGTCGCGACGCTTGTCCGCGTATTCCTTGTACCGACCGAAAACGATAGCGGTGCAGGCCCGTTCGCGTGGATCAGTCGCCCGCTACGGCTGGGACGGCGCGCGCTCAGCAATGTCCTGCGCTCGAGACCGGCGGCATCGGAGTGAGCGCTTCGCCAGGCACCGAACTGTTCATCGAGTTCGGTGGACGTCAATTGTCGGTGACCACAAATGTGCCGGAGGCGCGGCGGTTTCTCGAGGACGCTTTCCGTCACATGCTGGTGCCTGAGGTATCGCCTCCACTTCATGCGCTCGCGACCGGATCTGTTGTGGCTTCACGCGGGTGCAGTAGCATCTTCCGGACGTGCTGGATTGGTTCAGCGGAAATGTGACTCTGTTGGATTTGGTGTTAGACTGTGGCAGCCATCTGTTCGCGGCGCTGCCCGGGCCGCTCCCTCGCGGCCTCGACTTTCCGGTCTCGGGCTTCCCATACTTCGTTCTCTGTTCCTCTGAGCTTGTCGGCCGGCGTGATGTAGCCGATCGAGCTGTGAAGCCGCTCGGTATTGTAGTACTCGACGAAGGCGGCGACACAACCCGCCGCGCTTCTTCCAGTGAGCCAGGTGCCTTTGGCCGAATCGTGGTGACCTTCAATGTCTGATCCCAGCGTTCCATCTTTCCGTTCGACTGGGGGATAATAGGGCGAGGTTCTCACGTGTGTCATTCCCGAGACCTGATGAATTCCCGGAAATCCCTGGCGATGAACTGGCGACCGTTGTCAGAAATGATCCGTGGACTCGTGGCCGGATACTTCTCTCTCGCGCGCTGCACGATGGTCTCCACATCGGCCGAGTTCATTCGTTCCCTGACCTCCCAGTGGACCAGCACCCGGCTGTAGCCATCCAGGAAAGCGCAGAGATAGTAGAGCGTTCCGGCAATGTTGATGTAGGTGATATTACGTGTGGAGTTGCCCCGTTTCGTGGACACTTCACTCTTTGAGAGAGGAGGTTCACAATGGGAAAGGAGGAGCAGCGCGAGCTGAGGCTGCTCCTGACCTGGTGGATCGTGACTTCACCGCGAAGGCTGTGAACCAGCTCTGGGTGGCTGACATAACCTACGTGCCGACGTGGGCGGGATTTCTTTACCTCTCGGTCGTCCTCGATGCATTCAGCCGGCGAATCGTCGGTTGGGCGATGGCGACTCATCTCAAGACCGCGCTGGTGCTCGATGCGCTGGAGATGGCGCTCGAACAACGCCGGCCGGCTGAAGTGATTCATCACTCCGATCACGGATGCCAATACACGTCGCTTGCTTTCGGCAAACGATGTGGAGAAATGGGAGTAAGGCCGTCAAAGGGCTCGGTCGGCGATGCTCACGACAACTCGATGGCCGAGAGCTTCTTCGCGACGAACTCAGGTCCTGGCCCACCGCTTTTTACTTCATAATCACTCTCTTCCTCGGAGTCGGCTTTTCCTACTTGTTTCAAAAACAGAAGCAGTATCACCCGCTTCGACAAGCTCTTTTTCTGTTAATCCCTTATTCGACGATCGTCATTTTGTTTCCGCAATTTACTTCGACTCACCCCTCTTTTGCGGACCTGCTCTTAGTTATTCCGGCGACTTTTGTCATTTCGTTTTGGTTCTTGCAGAATGAATTCTGGGAAAATTTAGCCGGGAAAATCCTATGTGGCGTGGATACCGGTTTGCGGGCCTGATCTCGATGACCAACCTTCTGACGGTCGCGCAGAACCTGAGATGACAGCTTCCATTTCTGGCAATATGATTCATCTACGTTCCTTAACTTTTTGTCTCATTCAGGGGTTCACTACCTTCGGCTTCTAGCGTTGAGAATCTCTATTAACTTTTGGGCCGTCGCTCGGGCGAGTTCTTCCGAACCTTTTGGGGTCAGGTGCACTACGTCGGAGAAAAATTCATCTCTGCCGTTCAAATCGCTCGAGACATCTATCAGCTCAACATTCTTCTCGACGGATATTTTACGAAGCGTCCCCTCGATCCCGTCGTAAGCCTTGAGAAGCCCTTGATGGTTGAGCTTCACATAATCGAGGTAGGGGTCTATACGGGACTTCTGGTTTTCCGTATTAGTCGGCGCCGTTAGTCTCGCTTCCGTCATCAAGACCGGCACAGCGCCTACCTCTCGCGCCATGTGCACGAACATTATCTGGTTTAGATAGTATTGCCTGAGCGCCGTTTCAGTGATTTCAGAAGAGTGCGCTCCTTTGGATGCCGCCCCGAGCGGGCCGATCCCGAGCCGCCAATCGATATAACGCGACCGTAGTCGGAGGTAGGATTGAGAGTGTTCACAGAGAAAGCGGTCAAGAGTACTACGGTAATTGAGGCGCGGGTCAGTATTCCTCGATGACTGAGACAAGGGCTGGAACTCCCTGAGGAGCGGCTGACTCGACAGGAAATACCTGAAATCATTCCACCCATTATTAGAAACTACATAATCAGGATTGAAATGATGCCCCTCGGAAAACAATCTGCCGAAGCTATCCCAGGAGGCATGCCCCGGGATTCCGGCATTGATGACCTCCACCTCCGGATAGCCGTTTAGTCTAAGGATGGCTTCAACTCTATGGGGCCAGTCTTGCCCTTCCGGCAGATTAACATCGAATGTGGCAGACCCTCCATAAAATATTATTCGAATCGTCTCCCCGGGTTTAACGACTGAGAAATTACGCCCACGGTAGCCCTTCTCATTGATATAGTATTCTACCAAGTTGTTTTCATCTTCATTGGTAGCACGCAGCTCTTTTCGCGGGAAGATGTGCCTGGCGAATAGCGCGGGCGCATATTCCAGTGTCCGCTTCTTCAGTGTCTCCGGCGTGTCGTACCTCGAGTTGGAAGTGTAGCGGAAGATTATTTCAGCAACCGACAGCGCGAGAGTTCCTCCGATAACAGTCATAATTAAAGTGAAAAAGAGTTTCTTCTTGAGGCTCAAGCGGCGCATAGAGACGCCATCAGTTTCCGACATCGAGGTCTCCTTTCAGATCATATCCGGGACTTTAGTGTGCAACGCGATCTGTATATGGTATTGAAACCCAGCGATCACCCACTCGGTGAAAAACTTGGTCAGTGCGCCCATCCATACCTGATAGTCGAATTGAAGCCTGGCGTCTCCTGCGATTGAACTCAGGAAGCACCCACCACCCGGCTAACGAACATTGCAGCAGGCAAGCACTTTTCGGATGCGGCTCCGCCGCAATGGTTGTCGTGTGCTTGCAGCTGAACTAGGCGTCAGCGGGGCCAAACTCCTAAGTGTGTATTTATCTTCGCATTTGGTTCGAACCTGTGCTCCGGTCGTCTGCGTGACTATGGAGTCGTGCCTTTGCGCTCGCGCGACCCAGCTGAACTCTCTGATTCAAGCTTGCGTTCAATAAGCGAAGTAAAATTGATGGTTCGGGGAAAGCGAATCTCCATCCCTCGAAGAACGATAGTGCATCGGGAGTACGTTACGAGATAAGTGAGGCTGACCTGGTCGCGGGTGAGTCCCAGGTCTAGTTGAAATTCAGGTGGTGCCGCGGTACTAGAGTGTGAATC